>JAOAPR010000051.1 GCA_025463005.1 Bryobacterales bacterium
GACCGTGCGTCAGGTTCAGGCCGCGGACGTGGGCCGCGTTCTCCTCCAGGTACGTAAAATCGGGTGTGACGATGTCGACTCCCAGGAGCTCGTCATCCGGGAACATCATCACGTCGTCCACTACGATGATGTCTTCGCCGTAGCGAATGGCCATGCAGTTCATTCCGAACTCGCCTAGGCCCCCGAGCGGGATAATCTTCAGTTTTTGATCGGACATGCTAGAAGTCTCAAGCGTAACAGGGCTAGGGCCGATTGGCACGGAGGAAACGCAGCGGTGAGGAATTAACGAAACAGCAGGCCGGGGCGTTTCAGCGGGGAATCTCGCGGCCCAGGTAGCGCGAAACGGCCGACCAAAGCTCGTTGGCGTCGATCGGCTTGGACAGGAACGCTTGCATGCCGATGGCGCGGCACTGCTCGCGCACCTGATCGGAACAACTGGCGGTAAGCGCGAGAATCGGAACGTCGCTGTAGCCTTTCATCTGCCGGATCATCGACGCAGCTTCCAGACCATTGATGTCGGGCATCTGCAGGTCCATGAGGATCAGGTCGTAGTGCCGGCGCGCCGCGGCTTCGAGCGCTTGGCGGCCCGAGGTCACACAATCCACATTCTTGAGGCGCCGCTGCAGCACGTGACGCAGCACCGTCATACCGATCGGATCGTCCTCCACTGCGAGCACGGCGGGACCGAGATCGGCCAGGCGGCCCGGCTGGCTTTCGGCTGCCGCTGGACGACGCAGAGCGACTTCGAACGTAAACGTCGAACCCACGCCCGGCTGGCTCTCGACCAGGATCTGTCCGCCCATAACCTTGGCGAGCTTTTGCGCCAGCGCAAGACCTAATCCGAGTCCCGGATAGGCCCGCGCCAGGCCGCTTTCGCCCGGCCGGAAGGATTCGAAGATGCTGCTCAGCTTGTCAGTGGGAATTCCGATTCCCGTGTCGCGCACCTCGGCCACCAGCACGTCCGGTTTCTGTTGCACCGTGGTTCTCATCGAAACGCGGACGTCGACTGAGCCGCTGTGAGTGAACTTAATGGCGTTGTTCACCAGGTGTCCCAGAAGTTCCCGCAGCCGCGATGCATCGCCGATCAGCGTTTCCGGGAGCCCCGCGTCGAGAATCAGCCGCAACCGGAGCTGCTTCAGGTCGGCCTTGGGGCGCTGCTGCGCCAGGGCCGCTTCCAGCATTTCTCTTACGCTGAACTCGGCGTTTTCGAGGCTGATCTGGCCGGCTTCCAATGCCGCGTATTCCAGGCTCGAGTTCAGAAGCTCGGAAAGGGACTCGGCGCACAAGCGGGCGGCGTTGAGGTAATCGCGCTGGTCCTCGTCGACGCTGGTTTCAAGCAACAGGTCGAGCATGCCCATGATCCCGCTTAAGGGCGTGCGGATCTCGTGGTTCAGGCTGGCCAGGAAGACGCCTTTGACCTGATCGAGTTCCGGCCGTTCGTCCTGCGGGGGTTCCGGGCATGTATGGGCCGGGTCAGGGGGCGTTTGCCCCTCATCCTGCGCCTCGCCGGGTAGAGTTACATGCACAACCATGCCGAAACCTTAGTATCGGCAATTATCCCGGCTTGTTTAGGGAGTTTAGCCCCTAGGGACTATTTCTTGGCCGGCGACTCCGGCTTCTTTTCCTGCTTGGCTGGGGCTTGCTTGCCCGATTCCTGTTTAGGTTGTTCCACCTCGTCGCCGAAGGTGATGGTGGTGGTGGCCCGGAACTGCTTATAGTCCTCGTAGCGAACGGTTTGCTTGATCCGCTGGTCAAATTCGGGGAAGTGGAGAGTGGCATTGGCGATGGTATAGGTCGGGAACCAGTACTTGCCATCCACCTGCTCCCGATAGGTCTCGAACTTGGGGTAAGCGTTTCCTTTTTTGAAAACGCCGGTGCCGCGACCGTAGCTCTTGACGATCTGCAGGTCGCGATCGTCCACCCAGACAATCCCCTCGAAATAGCGCTGCCCCGCGTCGACCTTCTTGGGCTTCACGGCAAACGTGTAGCACGGAATCTCGTCGAGCGTCTCCTTGCCCAGATAACGGATCACGTATTTGGGCAATTCCGCGGTGGTGAGCACGAAGGGTTGTACGCTGCGCAAGTCCTCCAGGTCCTCGGGCGTCAGGAGGATATTCTTCAGGGTGGCGACAGGCGCGCGCACCACTTTCTCACTGCGCTTGTTGGCGGTATCGAACACGATGTCGGAAACCGTCTCCCAGCGCCCACTGACATTTCCGGAGGGGTCAAGCTCCTGAATTCGCGCGGTCTGGTGATAGGTGTAGCTCTCGCGGGCCTTGGCGAACTCCGCTTCCTTGGCCGCAAACTTTTGCACGATGTCGTCGATCTGCGCCTGCGACAGCTCCTGCGTATCGGCCGCAAAGAGTCCCGCGGCCCCAAGAATCATCAGCCCAAATATGCGCATAGGGAGCCTCCTCTTGACTTAGACGAACCTGGCTGAGGCCGGTTTCCGGGCAATTGCTGGTCGGCAGCCGGCATCACCTTGATTGTATATTGACAACGAAATGACTAACTGGAAAGCTCTGGCTGCGGCCGCGGAGCCGCCTGTACCGGAGCAACTCCTGCCGGACGTTGTACCGGCCCTTGAAAAGCTGGAAGCGGCATTGCGGCTTCTGGAGGGCGCGATCCCGCTCGATACCCTGCTCTGGTCTGGTCCCGAGGGGATTGGCCCCGAGGATGAAGCGTGACGATAACCGAAATTGGCGATGCGTTGCGCGGAAAGAAGCTGTCCGCCCGTGAGCTGACAGAAGAGACGCTTCGGCGTGTAGCGAAGGCGAATCCGCGTCTGAATGCGTTCATCACGGTTACGGAAGCGGAGGCGCGGGCGCGCGCGGCGGCGTTGGACGACGATCTCGCCCGCGGCATCGTCCGCGGACCTCTGCATGGCGTTCCGATCGCTCACAAGGACAACATCTTCACTCGCGGCGTGCGGACCACCAGCGGATCGAAGATTTTCGCCGATTTCGTACCTGACCGCGACGCGGTGATCGTGAGCCAATTGAACGATGCGGGCGCCATCGTGTTCGGCAAAACCGGGTTGCACGAGTTTGCCTATGGCATTACCTCGAGCAACCCGCACTACGGCGCGATTCGGAATCCGTGGGATCTGGAGCGGATTCCCGGTGGATCGAGCGGGGGATCGGCGGCGGCCGTGGCGGCGCGGCTCGTTCCTCTCGCAACTGGCACCGATACCGGCGGGTCGATTCGCATCCCGGCATCGTTCTGCGGTGTGGTCGGACTGAAGCCGACGTACGAACGGGTGAGCCGCAGGGGTGTGATGCCGCTAGGTTTGACGCTCGATCACGCCGGTCTCCTGGCAGGCACGGTGCGCGACGTCGCGCTGGGGTTCAGCCTGATCGCAAAACATGCCAGCGGTTACCTGCCTGGCGCCCATGCCGATCTTCGCGGCATGCGCATCGGTGTGCCCGAAAACTTCTTTGTAGAGCGTATCGCGCCAGAGGTTATGTCGTCCTTCCGAGCGGCGGTCCAGACGGCGGCGGCGTTGGGAGCGCATGTAACCGAGATTCGGCTGCCCGACCCTGAGGCGCTCAATGTCGTCGGCCGCATTGCTCAACTTTCCGAAGTTTCGGCCCTGTTAGCGCGATATCTCGACAGGCCCGGCGAATTCGGACCGGACGTTCTCGTACTGGTGGAGCAGGGGCGGCTGATTCCCGCGACCGATTACTTGAACGCCCAGCGTGTGCGCCGCGCGCTGGCTCGGGACTTTTCGAAGATCTGGATGAATCTCGATTGCCTGATGACTCCCGCCACGCCAATCACTGCGCCAAAAATTGGAGAGATGAGCGTCGCCTTCAGCTCTGTCACCGAAGACGTTCGCACCGCGGCTACCAGGCTGACCCGGCCGTTCAATGTATTGGGCTGGCCCGCGCTCGCGATGCCGTGCGGATTCTCGAGCGCGAGCTTGCCGATCGGTCTGCAATTGGTCGCTCCGCCGCAGCAGGAGGACACGCTGCTGCAGGCCGGCGCCGCTCTCGAAGACGCTTTCGGAATCGCTGGCCGCCACCCCAGCTTGTGATCGCTAATCGGGGAGTTTTTCCGGCGGTTCGGGCAGCCAGAATGTGAGCGCGAGGGCAAGCAGATACACGCCGACTCCCACTACGGCCGCGGCGTACGCCAGTTGCGCGCCAGGCAATACCGCAGGCATGATCGCGGCAAGATGTGTGGTGACAAACGATGCCGACGTCCCGAGCATCCGGCCGCCCACGTTCGCCGCGAATCCTTCACCGGTCCCGCGCAGATGGAGCGGGTAGATGCGCGGCATGTAATTCCCCAGGAACGTGAGTTGCGCGATGGTGGTGAACCCGGCTAAGAACACACCAATGCGGAACAGTTCCAGGCTGTGTGTGCCGGTGTAAATAAACACCACGGGTGTAATGATGAGGCCGGGAATCAGGAACAAGCGCAGCAGCGTGCGGCGGCTGACGATCAGCAATCCCAGGGTCGCAATTGTGAATCTGCCGGCCAGCCCTCCGAATTCCTGCATGGTCTGGACGCCTGCCGTCACTTGCCCGCGCTCGGAGGTCGGAAGCTGGCGCACTTCGGGAAGACCCGCGGCGACTTGTGGCGACTGCTGCACGGTCCCGAAAGCGGCTCCATAGGCGCACGCGAACAGCAGGGCGGTGACGACGGTGCTGCGGCGAAACTCGGGCCGAAATAGTTCCGCCACGCTGGGCCTTTTGAGGGTTCCCTCAAGACGGCGCTGCTGCCACTGGGGAGATTCCGGCAGGAAGGGACGGATGAGCATCAAGGGAATCGCAGGAGCCACTCCGGAGATCAGGGTATAGCGCCAGGCCGAATGTGCGCCGTAAATAGCGGGGAGATCGGTGCCGTATCGATTCGCGAGATAGAATGCGCCTGCAACCAAAGCTCCGCCCAGAGAAGAAAACAATTGGGTGTAGCCGAGCACGGCTTCTCGTACTTTGGGGTCCGGGAACAGCTCGGCCAGCCATGCGACGGCCGCGATAAATTCGACACACAGGCCGGCGAAGCAGAGCGCGCGAAACAGGAGAAGCGTCTCCATCCGCGTCGACAATCCCGCCGACACCGCCGAAACCGTATAGAGAAGGATGCTCCATACCAGGATGCGGCGGCGGCCGAAGCGATCCGCCAGGTAGCCGCCCCATAACCCGCAGAACCCTCCGACCAGCGCGGGGATCCAGAACAGCAGTCCGGTCCAGTAGCGGTATTCGGGCGTCCCCGGAGAGAATCCGCCTAGTTCCATAACGGCGGGCTGCAAAACCAAGGGGGCCACTAGCACTTCGTAGATATCGAACAGGAACCCGAGCGCGGCCATGGCGCAAATCGTCCACTTGACGGGGTTGGAGATGCGCGTCGGGTCCGGCATGGAACACGTCAGACTAGCATATAGCGCTCTCCGTGAGATAAGTCGGCAGCACTTATCACTATGGTGGTATGCCTCCCTCGTTAAAGACGACAACAAAAACGGCGATGTCCAAGCTCCCGGTCCCAGTGCAACTGGTAGAACGACGGTTTACATGATCCGCGGGCAAAAGGTCATGCTGGATGCAGATCTGGCGGAGCTATATCAGGTACCGACAAAACGCGTAAATGAGCAAGTCCAACGGAATCGCGGCCGCTTCCCCAAGGACTTCATGTTTCAGCTGACAGAAGCCGAAGCACGAAACTTGAGGTCGCAAATTGCGACCTCAAGTTGGGGAGGCCGACGCAACCTCCCATACGCGTTTACCGAACATGGTGTCGCCATGCTTTCAGCCGTATTGGCCAGCGAGCGCGCGGTTAAGATGAGCGTCCTGATTATCCGCGCATTTGTGCGGATGCGCGAGCTGCTGGCGAATCACAAGGACCTCGCGATCCGCGTCCAGAGAATCGAAGACGTGCAGCACAGGCAGGCTTCGGTGATCACAATCCTTGCCGATGAAATCAGCGAATTGAAGCTGATTCCACCGCCGGGGCCAAAGCGGCGTATCGGTTTCCCGCGGCAGGCATAAACCCCGGCCAAGCACGTGGCTCCAAATGTTACATTCAAGGTGGCCATGCAGAAGACCAGTGACGTCGCTCAATTGGCTGCGATCACCAAAGCGATGCGACGCACGGTGCTCCAGATGATCACTGAAGCTGGTTCGGGCCATCCTGGCGGATCCCTGTCGGCGGCCGAAATCGTGGTCACGCTGTTTTTCGACGTGATGCGTCATGATCCTGCCAATCCCAAATGGCCGGATCGCGATCGGTTCATTCTGTCGAAGGGGCATTGCTGTCCGATCCTCTACGCTGTAATGGCCGAGTGCGGTTACTGCCCTAAAGATAAGCTGATGACCTTGCGCAAGCTGGGCTCGCCCTACCAGGGTCACCCGGATGTGCGGTTTCTGCCAGCGTTGGAGGCTTCTACGGGCTCCCTGGGCCTGGGGCTTTCGCTTGGCCTTGGCATGGCACTGGCAGCGCGCCTGAACGGCGGGAAATCACGATCCTACGTCGTGCTGGGCGATGGCGAAATTCAGGAAGGCCAGGTCTGGGAATCAGCGATGGCCGCGGGGTTTCACCGCGTCGACAACCTGGTGGCGATCGTGGACTACAACCAGATCCAACTGGACGGTTTCGTCAAAGACATCATGGAATTGGAGCCGTTGGCCGATAAATGGCGCAGCTTCGGGTGGCACGTTGTCGAGGCGTACGGGCACGACATTGCTGCCCTGCAGAACGCTTTCGGCGAAGCATCCTCGATGAAAGGCAAGCCCACATGCGTCATCGCCCACACCATCAAAGGTAAAGGCGTCTCGTTCATGGAGGGTAACCCTAAATATCACGGACAGGCCCCCACCCGCGAGGAGTGTGCCCGGGCTCTGCAGGAGCTAGCCTGATGCCCGCCAAAACCAAGTACGAACTTCCGTTGGGCGCAGCCACGCGCGAAGCGTTTGGGAAGGCGCTGGTGGAACTCGGACGCGAGAACCCAAATGTGGTGGCGCTGGATGCGGATCTCTCTAAATCCACATACACGGCTGCATTCGCGAAGGAGTTTCCCGGGCGCTTCGTCGAGTGCGGCATCGCCGAAGCCAACATGATCGCAATCGGCGCGGGCCTGGCGTCGTCCGGAAAGATTCCGTTTGCGGCCAGCTTTTCTGTGTTCGCCATGAATAAAGGATTCGAGCAGTTGCGGGTGACCGCGGCCTATCCCAACGTGAATCTGAAAGTCGTGGGCACGCACAGCGGCATCTCCATTGGCGAGGATGGGCCGTCGCAGATGAGCGTGGAAGATCTGAGCCTGGCATGTTCTCTGCCGGGATTCACGGTGCTCTGTCCCGCCGACGAAACCGCGATGATCGAGCTGGTCAAGCTCGCCGCCGCGCACGTCGGACCGGTTTTCATTCGTGCGGGGCGACCGAAAGTCGCGAAAATCTATGAGGCCGGCCGGCAGTTCAAGATCGGCGAGTCAATCGAGCTGGTGGAAGGCTCCGACGTAACGCTGATCGCCACCGGGCTGTTGGTAGCCGAGTCGATTCGCGCCGCGGAAGCGCTCGAATCAGAGGGAATTTCCGCGCGGGTGATCGACTTCCCCACCATTAAGCCTTTGGATCGCGAAGCCATTGCACGGGCGGCGCGCGAGACCGGGGCGATCGTCGTGGCCGAGGAGCACCTTGTCGACGGCGGGCTAGGCGTGCGCGTGGCACAGGCGGTCGCCGAAATGCATCCCGCGCCGATGGAATTCGTGGGGATCCAGAACACCTACGCCGAATCGGGAACGCCGGAGCAACTCCTGGACAAGTACGGCCTGCTGGCGCGCGACGTGGCTGCTGCCGCCCGGCGCGTTCTGAAGCGGAAGCGCTAGACCCAGTTCATGGCTCGGTCCAGACGGATTCCCACCGGGAATAAATCGAAAAAGACTCAAAAAAGCGAAGCCGAGCAGCTAGCCGCGCTCTGTGTCCAGGCGCGGGGCGCGCTGGTTCGCGCCGGGCGCGCGCTCCACGATCAGATCGGGTCGTCGCTCTCAGCGGCGGGTGTGCAGCTCCAGCTTCTGCGGATGGACATGCCGGCGGCCCAGCCCCAGATTGATAAGACGCTCCAGATCCTCGAAGAAGCGCTGGACGCGGTGCGGGACCTGAGCCAGGAGCTGTGCCCCTCACCAGCCTACCGGGGCGGTTTGAAACAGGCTCTGCTGCGGCTCGCCGACCAGCATGCATCCGGCAGGTGCCATGTCGACGTGGAGTACTCTGCTACGGCGGCGGTGCCGGTGGAGATCGCCGCGGCTTTGTATGAAGCCGGCGCGGCGGCGGTGGAACAAGCGGTTCAGAAGGGAGCCACGCGAGTGAGTATCACCGCGCGGGGGGCCGGAAAGCTGGTTCTGCGCATCTCGGACGATGGGCGGAAATCCGGACGCGCCCGTGCCCTGTCGGCAATCCGCACGCTTTCACGTGAACAAGGACTGGCGTTTGAATGCAGTACAGGAAAGAGTACAATTGTTTGCATCCTATATGCCATTCGACGTACTGCTCGTCGATGATCACAAGATCATGCGTGATGGTATCAAAGCCATCCTGAATCGCTCGAACGAATTTCGAGTGTCAGGCGAGGCTGAGAACGGCACGGATGCAGTACAGTTCGTCAAGAAATTCCGTCCGCAACTGGTGTTGATGGATATCGGTTTGCCTGGTTTGAATGGCGTGGAAACTACCGCTGAGATCCTGCGATATCAGCCCGACTGCAAGGTCGTGATTCTCTCGATGTACGACGATGAGAATTCCGTGGTGAGCGCGGTGCGCTCTGGCGCTCGCGCATTTGTCCTCAAGAGAGCGTCCGACAACGATCTGCTGGAAGCGCTGCGGATGGTAGCGGCCGGCGGCATGTATCTGAGCCCGCAGGTTTCCGATCGCTTGCTCACGCGCATCCAAAAAGGCGACCTGGAATCGCGCGCAACGCCCACCGCGCTCGAATCGCTTTCACCGCGCGAGGTTCAGGTGCTGCGGCTGGTGGCAGAAGGCAAAACCAGCAAGGAAATCGCCGTCATGCTTGACCTGCGCGAGCAGACCGTGCGCAGCTACCGCAAGACTATGATGAAGAAGCTGGGGGTCAACAACGTGGCCGGCCTGACGCAGCTCGCGCTTTCCACCGGCCTCACGCAGGCCGCGCGCGGAAGCCACACAGGTGAGTGACCGGATGACCCGGCCCTCGCCCTGGGGGCCTCTGGCGGTGGCGGACGCCCACGTGCATTTCTTCTCGCATCATTTCTTTTCGACGCTCGTGAGTCAGAAGCCGGGCTTAACGCTCGAGGCCGCGGGTGTGCAGCTCGGCTGGCAACTGCCACCGCAAGAGCCCGAGAAACT
>JAOAPR010000098.1 GCA_025463005.1 Bryobacterales bacterium
TGGGCCCCCTCACCAAGGACCAGCGGGAAGTCATCCAGCGGATGCTCAACAGTACCCAAAGACTATCGCGCATGGCTGCTGCGATGTTTCAATTGAGCGTAGGCCGGCAGGTGAAACGTATGGTCGATCTGCAACCCTGCGACATCCAGTCCTGCCTCGACCAGGCACTCCATGAGATCGCACCTTTTGCCGACGACAAGTGCATCGGCATCACGGTGGATGCCAGCCCGTGCACGCGGCAGTTGTTTTTCGAGCCCGGCCAGGTAGAGCAGGTTCTGATCAACATTTTGCACAACGCCTGCAAGTTCACCGCGAAGTCCGGCACGATTGAAGTGACCGGACGCCCCTTTTTTTGGGAACGCCGGACAAACTCCTCGGCTGTCTCCATCGAACGCCGCAGCCGAACCGTGCGCGAGTCGAATTCCTACCGCCTCAATATCTCTAACTCGGGCGCGCCGATTCCACGGGAGCACTTGAGCCGTATTTTTGAGGAGTACACGTCCTATGCAGGAGGACGCGACCGCTCCGGTGGGGGGCTGGGCCTGGCAATTTGCAGAATGATCATCACCGAGCACGAGGGGAAAATCTGGGCGGAGAATACCAGCGCAGGACCAATGATCTCTTTCGTGATCCCCATGCGGACAGAGTCGATGCGCGCACCACAGAAGAGCTTGACGGGTGACTTAACACTCGCGGAGGCGGGCTAAATCATGCTACCAACAAACAACAGCAGGAGAATCCTGGTCGGAGAGGACGAACTCGAGGTTCGCGCATATCTGGAGATGGCGGTCAAATGTCTCGGGTATTCCGTAGAGATGGCGCAGGACGGAGATGAAGTGCTTTCGTGTCTCCAATCTTCCGCTACACCGCCAGATGCCGTTCTGTTGGATCTGATGATGCCGAATCGGGATGGGATTGAAACCTTAAAGGAGATTCGCCGAACGCACAGTTCCCTGCCCGTGATCGTTGTATCGGGAGCGTTTTCCACCATGAACGTTGTGGCGGCCATGAAGAACGGGGCTACCGATTTCCTCTGCAAGCCGGTTGTTCACGAGGATCTGCAGAAAGCGATCGCGCGTGCGCTCGATCTGCGCGGTGGTTCTAACTTTCCTCCCTATCCTTCAGTGGAGAAGACGACCGCCCCCACGACTAGCGCGTTTGTTGGTAGCAACCCCAGGATGAGAGAGATCCAGTCCCTGGCGAACCAGATCGGCTGGTCGGAAGCACCTGTTCTGGTGCAAGGCGAAACTGGCAGCGGTAAAGAAGTGATTGCCCGGGAGTTTCATGCCAGATCGCCCCGCGCCAAAAAGCTTTTCCTCAAGCTCAATTGCGCGGCCCTTCCGTCGGAGTTGGTGGAGAGCGAACTTTTCGGGTACGAGCGCGGTGCATTCACCGGCGCCTTTCAAAAGAAAGCCGGGATGTTTGAAATGGCCGATGGCGGCACCATTCTCCTGGACGAAATCGGCGATATGGACGTCCGGCTTCAGGCCAAGCTCTTACAGGTGCTGCAGGACCATCAATTCCAACGGATAGGCGGCAAAGACATCGTCAAAGTCGATGTGCGGATTATGGCGGCAACCCACCGGGATCTGGAAGCTGCGATTGCCGACCGGACCTTCCGCGAGGACCTGTACTACCGGCTAAACGTCATCAATATCCATATTCCCCCACTGCGGGAGCGTGGACAGGATATTCTGCCCATGGCGGAATACCTGATGAAGCGCCACGCGGCACCAGGGGCACCGATGCCCGTAATTACTCCAGACCTGAAGCGCACCATGATGACCTACCATTGGCCCGGAAACGTGCGCGAACTCGAGAATGTTGTCCGTAAGCTCCTGATTTTGGGAGATGCCGACCTGATCGCCCGCGAGCTCCAGGGAAAGACCACGCGGCGCGCGCTGATCGCCTCCGCGAGGTCGGAGAACGTAGCCCGTCCGACATCTGCGGAATATGCTGTGAGCGATTCGCCCATTCTGGAGCAGGTTACAAAAGCCAAGCACCAAGCCGAAACGGAGGCGATCCTGGCAGCGTTAAATGCGACTAGGTGGAACCGAAAACAGGCCGCTTCCCTCCTGAAGGTGGACTATAAAGCCCTGCTATATAAGATGAAAAAGCTGGGCGTGGAGTCGGGACCCGGGGCATTGGAGTCCCCCGAAACCGCCGGACCGCCCCAAACAATGGTGGGGGGTGGACGGTGAGGCCACGGCCATCAAGTGATGATGAGAAAAGTTGGCAAATAATTCCAAAACCTCGCTTAGGCAGCTTGGAGATAGGGAGTGTTTCCAACAGGACTTAGGGTGGTTCCCAAAATGCAGGGTAAAGGTATCGTGCAATACCTTCGGCGTGTCGGACCGATTTTCGCGTTCGTTCTGGCCGTTGCCACATGGGCTTCTTCGGGAGCTGTAGCATCGACGTACGGTTCTTCGGTCAGCGCCGCTTCCCACAGTGTCGGTGCCACCATAGCCCGATTTCTTCCGCTCTCCGTGAACGACTACGGCGCAGACGGTGTACCCGCCGCAGCCTTTGTAGCAGCGGAGAATTACGACACGCCCGGTGAATTGCATCCGGCGGCCTATTTGCCCGACGGGGGCCAGGACCAGGTAAATGAGTTTACCGACGTCGTCCGGCATCGCGGGTTACCCAAGATATTGCTGATTATCTTTATCTGCGGAGCCGTCATCCGCTTCTTCACGTCTCCAACCTTCCTGACGTTCATCACCGACGCGCTCGACCCGAAAGCCTGGTGACAGCCTCGGCAACAACGAAATCTGCTGACCGGCGCCGACAGGACCGGAAGCCTCATCTCCAGTCCGATGAATGGATCGGAAATCAACGAAGGCGGCCCCGTCCCATTCTACGTTTTCTCCGTGAAGATAAGGCGCCTACACATATCACCGTCCTGCCCGAACAACAACACATAGCCAACTGACGCTCACTATCGGATGGTAATCGAGGTTCGCGTGCTTTCCATAGGGATTGACTCAAGTGCAGGGGAGACGCCGACGACTTTTTCCAGATCGACGCTCCTCTCACCTTTCGGCGTATCGTGGGCTGCTTCGAATCGGACGATAGCGATCACACCCGCGGAAAGGGCCTTAACTCCGCCAGCCAGGATGCACGTCAGACGATTGGCGCCGCCTTCTGAGGGCTTGCGTGCACAGCTTACCGATTTCTCCGCCGTTTCTGATGCCGCTCCAGAGACAACTCCGGAAGGCTCGATCCGAAGACCATCCTGGTAGACCAAATCCCACTGAAGGGCGGCGATGGGTTTCTCTGAGCGTGGTTTCAGAATGATGCGAAGGATATTGGCTGAGCCCCTGTCCACGGTCACCGGAGTGATCTCAAGAGTCTGAGCGAAAGTCGTCATGCTCAGAGACAGCAGAAGCGCGGAGCAGATCCACATGGCGCCATAGTAACGAATTGCGCGGATTTGTGCGATGACGTCAGTCACGGCACACGATGCGTCCCAAGGTCACAGGTTGCTTGCACGGGCCAGCCTCTTCGAATTCCCACGTAAACAAGTAGCGGTACGATTGACCTTGATCTCCACCGTGATAGCATTAACCAAGGTCTACACCTACGAAGCAACATCGTCATTCAAACGCTATATAGACGCCCAGAGTCATTCTTCCAACCTACTGTTAAATATAGGGATATTTCCAGTTTATCTGGAAAGGCTGCCCTCCATCCTAGCTTTCGGTTCGTTAACCATGTTGTCCCGATATGTACTTTCGTAGGTAGCCGGAGTTTATCCAAAAAGGACTGATCCCGAATCTACCCGATGGCTAAACTTTAATACTGGTACTACTGGAAACAACAATTTCATGGAAAGCTTACTTCGCGGTGTCCTCATAGCCCTCTCTGTTCCGTTGCTATTCGGGAACAGCCTCCTGGCACAATCGCAGTTGGCCTTGTCCTCCGGAAGCGCCCCGAGCGGCTCTGCCGTTCTGCTGAACCTAACCCTATCCTCTCCAGCTGGCAATGAACCTGCCGGGATCCAGTGGACTTTCAATTACCCAGCCGGTTCGGTCACTGGCTTCGTAGTCACGGCGGGTCCGGCGCTGACTGCCGCCGCGAAGACCCTGAATTGCGCGAGTTCCTCTGCTGGCTACATTTGCCTTGCAACAGGAATCAATACCAACCTCATCGCCAACGGCATCGTAGCCACGGTAGCCATAACTTTGGCTTCGACCAGTACCTCAGCTGCCGTCGGAGTTTCCGGGGCCTTGGGTGCGACGCTCGACGGAGGAGCACTCACGATCAATGGAACGGGCGGGACGGCTACCACGACCATCACCTCGCTCCTCAGCGGGGTTTCCTGCACTCCATCGTCAGTGGCACCTGGCGCCGTAGCGGTTTGCACCGTTACGTTAAGCAACCCGCTGGCTACGTCCACCAGCGTCGGGTTGACTTCAACCGGCAGCATTGCGGTACCGGCAAGCGTATCGGTTTCTGCAAACTCAACCAGCGCAAGCTTCAACGCGACTGCGGGATCCTTCCTGACTGATCAGGCCGCAACCATCAGTGCCACTCTGAATGGTGTCAGCTCAACCGCCAATCTATCGCTAGTCGCACCGATTACGCTGACTTCCCTGCAGTGCACGAGCACTACCCTGGCCGCGTCCTCGACGACGACCTGCACCGTCACGCTTTCCAAAGCCGCGCCCACCAGCGGCTCCACGGTAACGCTTTCCAGCAGCGCTACCTCCGCGTTGACCGTGCCCGCCTCGGTCACGGTCGCGGCTGCGGCTACCACTGCCACTTTCACCGCCACCGCGGCGGCAGTGACGTCGGACCAAACACCCACCATCACCGCCACCCTCAATGGCTCGAGCAAGACCGTCAATCGGACCAACACAGCACAGCCGAGTACCCTGACCTCGCCGCAGTGCACGAGAACCACACTGGCGGCGTCATCGACGACGACCTGCACTGTCACGCTTTCCAAAGCCGCGCCCACCGGCGGCTCCACGGTAACGCTTTCCAGCAGCGCTACCTCCGCGTTGACCGTGCCCGCCTCGGTGACGGTCGCGCCTGCGGCCACGACTGCCACTTTCACTGCTACTGCGGCGGCAGTGACGTCGGACCAAACACCAACCATCACCGCCACCCTCAATGGCTCGAGCAAGACCGTCAATCTGACCATCACCGCACCGCCGATTACCCTAACCTCGCTGCAGTGCACGAGCACCACCCTGGCGGCGTCATCGACGACGACCTGCACTGTCACGCTTTCCAAAGCCGCGCCCACCGGTGGTTCCACTGTCGCTCTGTCCAGCAGCGCCACATCTGCTGTGACCGTGCCGACGTCGGTGACGGTCGCGTCCGCAGTCACCACGGCCACTTTCACCGCCACTGCGGCGGCCGTGACTTCGGACCAGACACCGACCATCACCGCCACCCTCAACGGCTCCAGCAAGACCGCCAATCTGACGATCACCGCTCCGCCGATTACCTTGACTTCCCTGCAGTGCACAAGCACCACCCTGGCGGCATCCTCGACAACGCCCTGTACCGTCACGCTTTCCAAGGTCGCCCCCGCTGGCGGCTCCGCCGTCACTCTTTCCAGCAGCGCCACCTCCGCATTGACCGTTCCGGCGTCGGTAACGGTCGCGGCGGCCGCCACCACTGCTACTTTCACTGCGACCGCGGCCACAGTGACTTTGGTCCAGACCCCGACCATTACCGCCTCACTCAACGGTTCCAGCAAGGCCATCGCTTTTACGATCACCGCACCGATGATCTTGTCATCCGTGGTCTGTGCCAATACGACCTTGATGTCCTCTAATTCCACGAACTGTACTGCTACCATTTCGAAGCCGGCACCGGCCGGGGGCATTCTTCTCACGATGTCAGCCAACCCGGCTGGTATGTTGACTTTTCCGAGTTCGTCGACCGTTGCGGCTGGGGCAACGACGGCGGGTTTCCAGTTGACGGCCGGAACCATCACATCGAACCAAGTGACCTCGGTCACGGTCTCCCTGGGTGGCACCAGTCTGACCGTTATGATCTCAATGGTCGGCAGTGCTCCCGGGCCTTCCTCGCTGACGTGTTCGGCCACTACGCTCACCCCAAATACGAGTGCCCGCTGCACCGTCCAACTCAGCAGCGCTGCACCTGCTGGAGGCACGCCCGTTTCGTTATCGACCAACGTGCCGACAGTGCTCACCGTGCCCGCGTCAATTACCGTGCCAGCCGGTCTCAGTTCCGTGGACTTCCCGATTAGCGCCGGAGCCATTAGCTCTGGGCAGAACTCGACGGTCCGCGCTCAAGTTGGGCAGACCGTAGTATCTTTCCCCATCGTCCTTTCGCCATCGGCATCCTCGCTTGCCCTCTTCGCCTGCTCGCCGACCGCAGTGGCTCCGGGCCGCGGGGGGACGTGCACAGTCACCTTAACTTCCGCCGCGGTAAACGCATCTATTGTAGGTTTGAAATCTACCAACACCGGCTTGAGTCTTCCAGCTTCCATCACTGTTCCGGCTGGCTCTATAGGCGCCACATTCTCGTTTACGTCCTCCCCAATCATAAAAGGCTGGGCGATTGTCTCCGCCACCTTGGGGACGGTAACGAAGTCCCTACAAATCACGGTGTCGACCGCGGCGTCAGTGACCTCGTCGGCGTTCGCACTCCGCTGCGACCGACGGCAAATCGTCATGGGTGGCACAGCCGTCTGCGAGATTGTCCACGATCCCGGTGACGCGGCTGACGCAGTCGAGTTCGCGGTTACCAGCAGTTCGCTGCGAGTGAGGACTCCCGCTATGGTGCGCGGCAGGTCTGGGCGAAGCACATTGCGTTTCGAGGTAAGCGCCGACGAGGCGGGACCGCAGGAGACCGTTACGATCGAGGCGCATTCCGATTCAGGCAGCGCTTCGGAAAGTCTGCTCGTGATATCGTCCGGATCGATTCACCTCCGGGCCCCTAAAAACCTGACCGCCACGCCTAACTCGCCTGTGCGCTTCTCTGTCAATGCCGTCGATGACCAAGGGTTGCCAGTATCGGTGGTCGTTGCAAACAAACCGAACGGTGCCACATTCGATCTAGCCTCAGGTTCCTTTGAGTGGCTTCCGGCGGACCAGGAACTCGGCTCAACCGAAGTCTCTTTCACCGCAGCGAATTCTCTGGGTTTCACTGAAACGAAAACGGTAAACATCAAGGTCGTGGCTTCCCGGCCGATCCTTGCCGGCCTGCGTAATGGCGCTGGCTCCGGCGCTGTGGCAGCATGCAGTCCCGGGGCTCTAGCTGCTTTAGTCGGAACGTCCTTGGCCGTCTCGGGTTCTACGGGTGCGGTTCGCGTACTCGTGAATGGAACCAGCGCTTCGGTAATCCGGGCTTCCAGCGAGCAGGTTGACTTCCTTTGCCCTCAGTTGGCACCAGGAACGCCGCTGGCGATCTCTGTGGAAGCAGGTGATTTGACTTCTAACGAAGTGCTGGCGGTGATGGAGAAGGCGACTCCTGGATTGTTCTCGGTGGATGGTTCTGGTAACGGATTAGGCATTGTCCTCCATGCTCAAGGACTCGCCGCGTTGCCGCGGTTTGATCGGGTGGGCATGCCAGCGACCGCCGGCGACGCGATCACCTTGTTTGCTACAGGAATTAATTGTGATCAGAGCCCTGGCGATCCAAAACCACTGCTCTACTTCGGAGACACTTACCAGCAAGTCACTTTGTTACAACCCAGCTCGTTCGCTGGAGTTTGCGAAATCCATGCCATTCTCCCCAGAGGACTCGCCGGCAATGAGGTAAGATTGGTTCTCGAGGCTGTACGTGAAGATGGGACACCTGTCAGGAGCAACCAGATCCTGATGGCGATTGAAAACTGACCAAATTATGCGGATCCGGAGCCACACGATCAATGAGACTATTACCGCTAATCGCTTTGCTACTTGCCACCCCGGGCGCTTCGTGGGCGGGGACGATTACCTTCGCTGAATTTGGCACCGCGCCACTAATCGACGTGAATGGTTTTCACACTCAAGGGGTGACCTTTGGTTTTGCTCCAGGGCAGGGGTTCTATAACCAGTCGGTCGGAACCGCCGGCAACGCTTTGCTGTCGGTTGACCCGGTCCTCTCCGGTTCCACCGATGGAGTTCTGACTTTGGCCTTTGACTACTCGACGTCAGTACTGGTGTTCGATGTTCTTCTCCAGAGTGTTTCTCCCATTGACGACTCCAATCGGGGCTTGAATGGCGGCCCGGCGTATACTGTTCTCCTTTCAAACGGTTTGAGTTTTAACGGGAGCACGACGCCGCTAGTTAGCGGTGGGTACTCCGAAGGCGAGTTCTCGTACTCGGGGGCCGCGATTAACGGGGCGACCATCACGTTCTTCAATGGCTTGGATGCAAACGGCCTGCCGGTCAGTCAGTTTGGGTTCGACAACCTGACATTCGTCGCCCCAGAACCGGCTTCGTTCTTCGGCCTGGCTGGGGGCCTGCTGGCTATTGGGATGATCAAACGGCGACAACCCGGCAGCAACCGTAGGGTCTAAAACGCCAATGGCTTTGGGTTGCCTGTTCTTACTGAATTATGCCGGCGGGTTGTGTACTCATGCCGGGTACCGTCTGGATAATGAGTGAACGAAGGCAGTCCAAACTTACCATTTCCGATCCGCCTTTTTCCGCGTCGAAAAGCGTTAGCCCTCCGCGACCGTCCACTTTGATTCGAGAGGCACCCCTGACATGAACCCGGCTGTCTCCGGCAAGAGTAAATGTAAGGACAAGATTGGTAGGAGTCATTATTGACCTTTCGGCTTGCTGTCGATCAATTGGTTGCTCGAGCCCGCCATATTTCTCACTTTCAGGTCTGATCAAGCCGAGATTACGACGTTCTAACCCGAGGCGGCAATACTACCATTGGTTATATGCAGGCATTGGCCAAGCTCTCTCTGCAAGGAGGATGGTTCGACTTCCAGTGACGGTGTGCGGCCTAATGCGTAATGAATCTGCTCTTAGATGGCACCCTACCTGCTGCGCCACTCGTCCATGAATTGTTCTCTCTTCCGATTTCTGCTGCCATTGCTACTTCTTGGCTGGCGTGGCAGTGCGGCGGAGGTTTCGATTCCGAGTCAGGTCGCAACCGCCAGCCAATTGATCGCCACTACCGCGACGCTCTCGACGGAGGGCGCTCAGATCAGCGGTCTGCAATTCGATCTCGAGTGGGATGCTGGTTTGAACGTGCAGATCGTAGTCGGACGTGGGGTGGTCAATTCCGGCAAGCTGCTGTACTCTGCGCAACTGGCACCACGCAGTCTCCGGGTCTTGATTGTCGGTCTGGATCAGGGCACCCTTGCGGATGGGGAACTCCTGAGGCTTTTCATCGTAGCTGGCTCAGCTGTTGGCTCTTCCCAACTCAGACTGACCAACCTGGTAGGCGCAACGCCCGATGGCAACCCGGTCGCAGTCCGCGCCTCGGCCGCAACGATTCGCGTCGATCCCCGTACTTCCGGCGTCACTCTTCTCCCGGAAAGCGTACTCAACGCGGCGAGTCTGCGCTCGGGACCAATTGCACCAGGGGAAATCGTCACGCTCCTGGGTGCTTTTGGAATCAATCCAGACTCCTCTTCGGGGGTCGTCGCAACGGTGAACGGCGTGGCGACCATTGTGTTGTATGCGGGTGGCAACCAGATCAACACGGTCGTGCCAGTGAGCCTCAACCCTTCTGTCCCGGCTGAACTTACGGTTCGTAACCAGAACAGGCAGATCGCTCAGGTGACTGTCCCGACCGCAGCGGCATCGCCGGCTCTGTTTACTCAGAACGGCACAGGAATCGGGCCCGGCGCCATCTTAAATGAAAACTACAGCCCGAATTCGCCATCCAATCCAGCACCTGCGGGTTCGGTTGTCATGATGTATGGAACCGGATTTGGTCCGCTGATTCCACCAGCCGATGATGGACAACCCGGCATTCTGGCGGCGACCGCCATACCGGTGTCGGCGAAAATCGCAGGGATTCCCGCGGACGTACTCTATGCTGGGGCCGCCCCAGGGCTTCCAGCAGGCGTAGTACAAATCAACATTCGAATACCGATTGAGCTTACATCCAGGCAAGCGGCCACCATTGAAATCAAGGTCGGGAGCTTCGAGATCCCGGCGGGAGTCAGCATTGCGATCCGGTAGAGGCGTATCTGCGGGGACTCACCAGCCATGTTCCGTGGCCGGCAGCTTGGGATCCTGGCGGACCGCGTTTTGCAGGAGCTTCTGGCCCAGGTCCTTGTCGCCACTTTTCAGATGGCAAATCGCCAGATGGTACTCCCGCCTCGGTGAGCTCTCTTTCGCAACCGCCTCCTTGAGGTATCGCAAGGCCATATTGTAGATGCCTTTCCGGTAATACACCCAGCCCAGCGTATCCTGGATGCTCGCGTTGGCTGGCGCCAACTCCGTCGCCCGCTGCGCCAGACTTAACGCCTGATCCGGATCTGTCACCGCCAGAGAGTACGCCAGGTTATTTAACGCAAACAGGTTCGACGAATCCACATCCAACACGGCGCGGTATTGGATGGCCGCGCCGGCCTGATTCCCCGCGTTCTCTTCCAGACTAGCCAACCTCAACCGTGCTGGAATGTTTCTCGGGTCGGCCACTGTGATCGCATTGAGACGCTGCCTGGCCGAATCGGTCCGGTTTTCCTGAATATCGATCTCCGCCAGTGAGAAATCGGCCTGCAGAAATTTCGGTTTGGCCCCTTTCGCGGCCTCGAACGCTTTCCTGGCCTCCGCTAAGTTACCAGTACCGATCAGCCACTGACCCAGCAGGTACTGCAATCCTGCCGAGTTCGGCCGCGCCGCCACAATCTGAAGCAGCCTCTCCCCTGCCCTGGGTAGCTGCTTCTGTGCAGCGTAGCTGTCGACAATCAATCGCGCCGCTCGCACTTCCTCAGGATTCTTGGACAGCACCTCATTGGCCGCCGCACGTGCGCCGTCGTAATCCTTGTCGATTAGCCGGAGCACTCCATCCTGAAGAACCAGATCGGGGAGCCGACCGAAGCGCAACGCTTCATCCAGATTGGCGCGAGCTTCTTTCATGTAATGCAGCCCCATCAGCGCCCAGTTTCGCTCGATAATGATCGCCAGGATCTTCTTCTGCTGCGGGGGGGCGTCGTCTAGAACCTGCAGAGCGCTCTTCGGGTCCTCGACGACATAACTCCTCGCCAGATCCACTCGGGCTGGAAGGAGCTTGCTGTCCAGATGCAGGGCCTGATTCAGTTCCTGCCGCGCGTGCAAGGTCATGCCCTGAAACCGGTAGACTTCCGCCAAAGCAAGATGAGCCGGAGCGGAAGTTGGCGTGTAGTGCAAGACCGTCTGGAGGTCACCCTGCGCTTCTGCCGGTTTGCCCATACGAAGGTTCAGTTCACTTGCCTGCAAGAGGGCGTCAACGTCCTTCGGGTTCTTCTTCAGGGTTGCCGCCAGAAGGCTCTGCGCCTGCTGAAGCCTGCCCAAGGCAACATACGCGGAGACCACGCGTGTGCGCCCTTCCCGATCCTCAGGATTGGCTTTGGCCAGTGCCTCAAATTCCTTCAAGGCTTCCTCCTGCCTGCCGGTCCGGTAGAGGAAAAGCGCATGCTGCGGTTTGTACTCCTTGCCAGGAAGTTCCGCCACCTGCCGAAGTGTTTGCTCTGCCTGATCCATCCGGTTGGCTGAGATCTGGGCAACCGCCAGACCCATCAGGGCACCACCATTCTTCCCATCCAGCGTCAGCGCCCTCCGAAACTCCAGCTCCGCCTGACCCGGTTGATTGGACATCAGATAAAATTCTGCGAGGGCACCTGCCGCGTCGGACGACTGGGGCGCTATGCTGACGGCCTTCTTCAGTACTTCTTCCGCACCTTTCAGATCGTTCTGTTTCAGTTTCATCGTCGCCAATTCAATCGACGAGCGCAGACTGGCGGGAAACCTCTGCAGCGCTTCCATCAGGCGCCGATTGGCGTCGTCGACCCTGCCCAGTCGCCATTCCGCCAACGCCAGAGTGTCGCTAGCTTCCATATTGTCCGGCGACTCGGCCAGGATCGACTCTAGCCGGACAGCCGCATCGCGCAGTACGTCCTCGTTACGGCTCGTGGTCATCAGTTCGGCCAGTTTCAACTGAGCCCCCGCGTGCTTTGGATCGAGTTCCGCGGCGCGGCGGAGCGCGAGGATGCCGTTCGAATGGTTGCCACTGGCCAAATAAGCGAGACCCAGTTGGTAATAAGGCTCGGCAGCCTTTGGCATCACTGTGATCGCATTGCGAAATTCCAAAACAGCGCGACCATAATCCTTCTTGGCGACTAGAGCGGCGCCCCGCTTGAGATATTGCGCTTCCCTGGCCTGCGGGGACCTGGTGCACCCACCACCTAGAATTCCTACCGTCAGCACACCGACCGCACAAAGAAAAGCTCGTGAGTTGTCCGTCATCGACGGTAATACTTTAGGCACGCCACGGGCCAGATACTTATCGAATATTTAGGGAGGAATAAAAAGAAAACGGCCGCCCAGGTAATAACCCGGTCGGCCGTTTTATTTATACGGAGTTGGGCGGAGGCTTCTACGAGGCCTGGCGTTTGCCGTTATTACGTAGCTTTAAGGCCAAATATCCTATGATAGTGCCCAGCAGAATCACGGCGCTCGGTTCCGGCACGGTGTTGCCGGAGAAACCATATACCAAAAATTCCTGCATGGATTCTCCGTTGGAATTCTGACCGACCGGTACGATGACATCCCAGCCGGCGGCATTGTATCCACCTGCTACCGCAGTTTGCGCATTCTGCAAATATTGATAAACGCTCGGCCCGAAACCGGAACTGTTGATCGCACCGATTAAGCCGCTGGTGGGATCGGAGAGGGGACTGCCGACATGGGCGGAATCCACGAACAGAGTCCACATAGCAGCAGCTAGTTTTCTCTGCATATCATCCGTGCCTGTGTGGTTCGCGACTGCGTTCCGCCATTGGTCATCAAGCCATGCCGCTTCGAGATAACGATTAAAAGGAGTCGGAGTCGAACTGAGCGTGGCGCTCAGTTGATTGTTGGCGAGAAGCGTTACATTGTAGTTTGGCGTGGTATTGCCATATTTGAAATGAGACGCATTCCCAGCGGTTAGAGTGTACACATTGGCATTCCATGTAGGATTACCGGAAAAGTCGGTATTCCAGTCATCGCAGTAGATCGTTAGAGGATTATTCTGCGGTTGCGTGTTGTCGTTCGCCAGGTAGGGGTTCACGTAAACGCCGTTCCACGTGACATTACCGGGACTTAAAAATGAAAATTGGTCGGCGAATGCGTTGCCGCTCATCAGGAGGAAACTCACCAGGGCCAATCCAAAAGATGTTCTTATCATTTGTGGGACGTCTCTATTCGGGCTGAAAACACATGCCAAGCGTTAGATAAGCAAAACATCCGCCAAACGCTTAACTCATCCGATGTCAATGGGTTAGATGATTATCCTGATAAGAAGAGGAGAGCAAACTGTTTGGCAGAAGGTGCCAAAATTCACCACCTCTTGCCAATTTTCAAGGCGTGAGCAGGTTGTGTGTTTTGCTCGATATTCCCGTGATACCCACTGTGGGTCTGGTTTGTCTTGGGGGTGCCAGCTTCCGTACTTCAACGTAAAGCCAAGGTGGCCTAGCCAAAGGGCAGAGAGTGGGACTCCGGATAGGCCCCGTACTTCAACGTAAGGCGGGCTTCAGAATAGCCGCTCTGCGGACTGTTGAGAGTATTCTTCAAAGCTCGGCAGATTTAATTCCGCGGCGATCTCGTATCGCAGTCGCCGCAACGCAAAATCGCGGAGAGTCGGTTCCGACCACTGATACTGCGGCGACTCTTCTTTGATGCGCTTCATGTGCCCGTTCAGGAGCCGGTCGGTGCTTGCAGACGATAGCTTCTTGAGTTGTGCGTTGGTTTGCTCAATCAGGAATTCCTCGTACCGCTCCCTTTTCTCGTAAATCTCCAACTCATGTTGGGCTTCTTTTGCCCGTGATTCGAGGTGTTTCTTTTTGGACTCTTCACGTGCCCGGCGTTTCCGGCTCGTCTCAAAGTTCGCCGGAACCGGATAGTTGGCTCGCACAAGGTAAATGTAGAAGCCGGGTGGATTTGCTACCGGGTCGTTTGACCGCTGCTTGCGTGCGATCTCGGCATCAGCCCATTCGATCTGGTCAAAGACAGGTTGGTCGTCCGGCAGGTCTAGCAGGAGTTTACGAGCACGGTCTTCCCTCACGCCTCGTTGGACCAGGGCCGAGACAATCTCTGTGTGACGAGGATCCGGCAGAGGACGAAGTTCGCCGCCCGTGCGCAAGTCCGAAGCGCTCACAAAGGCAGCACCCGCATGGAGAATCAGCTTGTAATCGGTCTCGTCCGTAGTCTTCACCAAGTCCCAATCGGCAAGGAACCGGCGGGTTTTGAGCTCGTCGAGACTGGGTGCGACCTGTTGCTTAATCCGCGAGGGCGATTTGAAGCGTTGAAGACCGAGGAGAGAGCAGAGATCCGTGTACTTCTTTTCTACCTGCTGATCCTTGCGGCAGGCGTAGAACCAGATTTGCAGGAGCGGCACCAGCGCCTTGGCAATGTGGAGTTGGAGGGTCTTGTAGGTGTCGTAATCGACGGGAAGGGTGTGGCGATTGTTCAGGTTTTCCAACTGCCATTCACTGAGCCACACGAAATTCTCCTCGGCAACCGTCCCGTCTTCCATGACTTCTCCGACGGCAACAGAGCGCTGAAACACGTGGAACAGGTCGCGGGCATACTTCTTCCGGCCGGCGAAATAAACCACCCCCTGAGACTCGATGCCGGTGAGAGTCATCCGCCGGAGCCATTCCCAAATTTCGCGGTAGTTCTTCCCTCCGTCTGTTTTGCCCAAAATCCCAATCAGCGCGGCCGACGAAAAACGCACGGGATTCGTGATGGTCCCTTCCCTGCTTCGTATCCGCTCGATGATTTTCTGAAAGGCAAAGTATTTGTCCTGATCGGCGGTAGTTGGTAAACCGAGTTCTGCAGCGGGGAAGATTGTTG
>JAOAPR010000099.1 GCA_025463005.1 Bryobacterales bacterium
TGTCTCAGGGTTTCTCGTAGTGGCCTGAACGCCTGCCCCGCCGGATGCTAGCCTGATCTTCGATGGCCGAGCCGTCCGCGCCCCTGAAAACAACGCCGCTGAACGCGATTCACCGCCGTCTCGGCGCCAGGATGATCGACTTCGGTGGCTGGGACATGCCGGTTCAATACGCCAGCCTGCTCGAGGAACACCATGCCGTGCGCCAGCGGGTCGGCTTATTCGATGTCAGCCATATGGGCGAAATCGAGATCCGGGGCCCGGAGGCTCTGCGGCTGGTGAACTACGTCGCCACCAACGATGCGTCGCGGCTGCGCATTGGTCAAATACAGTATTCCGGCCTTTTGTATGAGCACGGAGGGTTCGTCGATGACATTCTGGTGCACAAGGTTGCTGACGAATACTATTTCTTGTGCGTGAACGCGTCTAATCAAGATAAGGACTACGAGCACATCTTCGCGCACGATCAATTCAACGCGACCGTCGAGAATGCCGGATCGCGCTATGCGCAGCTCGCGGTGCAGGGCCCGCGTGCGCTCGATACGCTGCAGAAACTGACGCCTGTCGCGCTCGCGCCCATTCGGTACTACCATTTCGTCGATGGCACCGTGAGCGGTGCGCCGGCTCGGATCGCCCGGACTGGTTATACGGGCGAGGACGGTTTTGAGATCTATCTTTCGCCTGCCGATGCTCCACGTATCTGGGATGAAATCCTGGAGGCAGGCGCCGCTTTCGGGATCAAGCCCTGCGGCCTGGGCGCTCGCAACACGCTGCGCCTGGAGGCAGCCATGGCGTTGTATGATCACGAGATTCACGCCTCCATCACGCCCTGGGAAGCGAACCTCGGTTGGATCGTCAAAATGGACAAGGGCGATTTCGTCGGACGAGAGGCGCTTGTACGTCAGAAAGATCGCGGCATTACCCGAAAACTGGTTGGATTCGAAATGGCCGGCCGCGGCATCGGTCGCGACGGCTACGAAGTTTCGGTCGAAGGAATAGGAGCGGGCTGGGTTACCAGCGGAGGACCGTCTCCCACCCTAAACAAGAACATCGGCTTGTGTTACCTGCCTTGCACCCACGCGGAGGTTGGTCGCCGGATCCAGGTAATGGTTCGGGGCCAGGCAGTGGACTCGATAGCCGTGCCGACTCCCTTTTACAAAAGGATCAAATAAATGGACCCAGAGAATCTCCGCTACACCAAAGAGCACGAGTGGGTGAGCGTCGAAGGCGCAATCGGAACTATCGGTATCACGTTTCACGCCCAGAAAGAACTGGGCGATATCGTATACGTGGACCTTCCTAAACCCGGCGCCGTGATCCAGCAGGGCAAGACCATCGGCTCCGTGGAATCGGTCAAAGCGGTTAGCGACATCTTCTCGCCGGTGTCGGGCGAGATCGCGGAAATCAACGGATTGCTCGCGGAGTCGCCCGAAATCCTCAATAAAGATCCGTATGCCTCCGGATGGCTTGTTAAAATAAAGTTGTCGGACCCAGGCGAGGTCGATAAGCTCCTCACCGCCACCGAATACCAAGCTTTCGTCGGAACGGAATCGTCCTAATTGCGCTACTTACCGAAGTCTGATATCGAGCGCCGCCAGATGCTCGATACGATTGGTGCGTCCACGCTCGAAGACCTGTACGCACACCTTCCGGAAGAGGTGCGCTTCCCCGGCGGATTGAACATCCCGTCCGGCAAGAGCGAATACGAAATCGTCGATTACTTCCGCGCACGCGGTGCTGAAAACGCCAACCAGCATGCGAATTTCCTCGGCGCCGGCGTCTATCATCATTACCGGCCGGTGCTGGTGGATACGGTCATATCGCGGGGCGAATTCCTAACCTCATATACGCCCTATCAGGCCGAGATTTCGCAGGGCGCCCTTACCGCGATTTTCGAATTCCAAACCATGATCTGCCAGTTGACGGGCATGGACGTCGCCAACGCGTCGATGTACGACGGGTCCACAGCTGTGCCCGAAGCCGCGATGATGGCCATGCGGATCACCGGGCGCGACGGCATCGCTGTTGCCCGTACGGTTCATCCGGAATATCGCGAAGTGCTCGGAACCTACACACGTCATTTGGATTCAGCACGACAGGGCGTCCGCGTGACGGAGTTCGAATACGACGCCGAATCCGGTCAGGTAGATCTTGCCTCGCTTGAACTGGCGCTTGACGAAAACACGGCCGCGGTGATCATTCAATCGCCGAACTTTTTCGGGATCGTAGAAGAAACGAAACAGATCGCCGAGATGGCGCACGCAAAGGGCGCGCTCCTGGTGTTTGTGTTCACCGAAGCTGTGTCGCTGGGGCTGCTCGAACCGCCTGGCGACGCCGATATCGTGGCGGGCGAGCTGCAAAGCTTCGCCATCGCCCCCAGCTACGGCGGACCGTTCGCCGGTATCCTGGCGTGCAAGGAACGGTACGTTCGCCAGCTTCCCGGCCGGCTGGTCGGCGAAACAAAAGACGCCAACGGCAACCGGGCTTTCTGCCTTACTCTCGCCACCCGCGAACAGCACATCCGGCGCGAAAAAGCCACCTCGAATATCTGCACCAATCAGGCGCTGATCGCGCTGATGGCTACGGTGTTCATGACGCTCTATGGCAAACAGGGCCTGCGTGATTTGGCCACGCAGAATCTGGCCAAAGCTCACTACCTGGGTGACAAGTTGTGGCGACGGTTCAAGGGGCCATACTTCAACGAATTCGTTGCAGCCACCGGCGTGCAATCCGCCGAGGAGATCAACCGCCGTCTGCTCGGTTTTAAAATCATTGGCGGCCTGCCGCTCGATCGTTTCTATCCCGAGCTCAAGAACAGCGTCCTATTGTGCTGCACGGAAATGTCCCGCCGCGCCGATATGGACGCGGTGGCGGAGGCGTTCGGAGCGTGATCGAAAAGGTCCGCGCGCATCCCTCGCAGAACGAGTCTCTGCTGTTTGAGACGAGCTCGCCCGGCAAGGCGGGTTACCAGCTTCCGGAGCTCGATGTGCCCACAGTCGATCCTGCCGAGGCGCTCGGCGCGCAGCATGTTCGCCGGGAGATCGGCGGCTTTCCTGAAGTCAGTGAAGTGGATGCTATCCGCCATTTCACGCGGCTCTCAACCTGGAACTACGCAATCGATCTCGGCCTGTATCCCCTCGGTTCGTGCACCATGAAATACAACCCTCGCGTGAATGAAGCCGTTGCGAGAACCGAAGGCCTGATGTGGATCCATCCCTATCAGCCCGATGCTCTGTCGCAAGGCGCGTTCGCGATTATGGCCGAGCTCGAGCGAGCGCTGGCCGAGATCACCGGCATGGACGCGGTAACGCTCCAACCGGCCGCCGGCGCGCACGGCGAGCTGACCGGAATCCTGATGGTTCGCGCTGCGCTTCAAGCGCAAGGAAATCCGCGCAAGAAGGTGATTGTTCCCGATTCGGCTCACGGGACCAATCCAGCCTCTGTCCGCATGGCCGGTTACGAAGTGGTCAACGTCGCCTCGAACGATCGCGGAATGCTTGACGCGGAAGCGCTGGCTCGCATGGTGGATGAAGACGTGGCCGCCATCATGATCACGAACCCCAACACACTGGGAGTGTTCGAGGAGCATATCTCTAACGTTGCGCGCATTCTGCACTCGAAGGGCGCGCTGGTGTACATGGATGGCGCCAACATGAACGCGCTTGCTGGAATTTCGCGCCCTGGCGACTACGGCATCGATCTCATGCATCTGAATCTGCACAAGACCTTTTCGACACCTCATGGAGGAGGCGGGCCGGGCTCAGGACCGGTCGCCGTGAAGAAGGAGCTCGAGCCATTTCTGCCGCTGCCCCGGCTGCAGCATGCGCCTTCCGGCTGGTCCTGGAATTACGGCCGGCCCCAATCGATTGGCCGGGTGCGGGCATTCTACGGAAACTTTGGCGTGCTGGTGCGGGCGCTGGCCTACATCATGGCGCATGGCGGCGATGGGTTGAGGCGCGCCACGCTCGATGCTCTGCTCAACGCGAACTATCTGCGCAAAATGCTGGAACCGCATTATGAGATCGCCTACCAGGCGCCCAGCATGCACGAGTGCGTGTTCAGTGACCGCCGTCAGGCCGCAAACGGCGTTTCCACCGGCGCGATTGCAAAACGCCTGATCGACTACGGATTCCACCCCTACACGGTCAGCTTCCCGCTGATCGTACCCGGCGCGCTGATGATCGAACCGACGGAGACAGAGAGCAAGCAGGAGCTGGATCTGTTCGTCCGCGCGCTGATCTCCATCGCACAGGAAGCCGAGGAGAATCCGGAGCTGGTGCTAATGGCGCCGTATTCGACACGCACAACGAAAGTGGATGAGGTAGCCGCGGCGCGGAAACCGATTCTGAAGTGGCGCGGCTGATCTACTGACCGCCGGCCTTCTGATACGCGTCGATCACTTTCTTCACGTACCAGCGAGTCTCGTTGTACGGTGGCAATCCCTGATACCGGTCCACCGCACCCGAGCCGGCGTTGTAGGCGGCCAGAGCCTTCACCACGTCGCCGTCGTACTTGATGAGCAGCTCGCGCAAGAGCCGCGTGCCGGCGTCGATGTTCTGGGCGATATCCTGCGGATCGGCGCCCAGCGTCTTAGCCGTTCCCGGCATTAACTGCATCACGCCCAGGGCGCCCTTGGGAGAAACCGCGTTCGCCCGGAATCCTGATTCCACCAGTGCGACGCTCTCGACGAATTCGGGCGGTAGACCGGCGCGGAGAGCGGCGTTGCGCACCATCGCTCTGGGATCTTGAGACGACTGTGAAGTCGATGCACCTGTAGCAACAATGTTTTCGCTCACCGCCGCGACCGGCTCCGGCGTCACGACTTCGTCCTCTTCGAATCCCGATACGAGCTTTGCCGGGACCTCAGTGACGCCGCCGTTGTGAAACAGGCGCATCACGCCGCCGGATTCCTCATGCCGGTCCGCGTGCAGCTTCAGGCCGCTCGAAAACACCACGTATTCTCCGCAGAATGCGGGAGCAGCAGCCAAAACCAGCGCCAGGAAGCGGGCACACGCCATCTAGTAAAGAACGACGCAGCCCCACCCTCGGGCGTGCAGGGTCATTTGGTGGAAAAGGCGAAGGCGACCACGCCCAACCCCGCCAAAAACAAGACCAGCATGCCCGCCAACAGCATGCGCACGCGGTCGCCGGCTCCGCGGAACTCCCGCCAGACGAGCAAGCCCCAAACCGCAGCTACGAGCAGCGTCCCATGACTTAGCGCGTACTGGATCAATGCGCTGGGCTGCGCATCGCGCGGCGCCCCGGCAATCAGGAGACTGCTCAACATGCCGGTCGCCCACAGGATTCCGCCTAATAGACCGAGCAGATGCTGTATCTTGGTGCCGCCCAAATAGCCGCGCAGGCTGCCGGCTGCGCCCGCCACCGGAAAGGTAGTGAAGAACAGCACGAAAAAGGGCGCAGTGAGGAACGCGCTGATCGCCAGCAGTAACATCGCTGCGTAGGGCGCCATTCCGTTCTCTCCGCTGGTTGCTTCGCCCAGGATTCGCGGGAACGTGCTCAGCGCGATTCCTCCGAAAACGGCCAAAATGATCGCGAGCCCGGCCCCCGGAGCCCTGGCCCGCTGCGGCTTCACGCGCGGGTCTGGACGAAGAGCCGTCTGCGCTGCCTGCTGTTGATCGCGCAAGCGCCACACGTGGGTCAGGGCGATGACGATCACTGCTGCCAGCAGCAGTACGACTCCGCCGAACGCCAAAGGCGTGCTGGCTTGGGTTGCGGTCGCAAAGTCCCATACGGTGCCGATCACCAGCGCCACGCCCAAAGTCAACGGGAACGCCACGCTCATTCCGGAGAGGCTCATGGCCGCCAGCAGCAGCAAAGTGCCCAGATTCAGCACTACACCGCTGCCCAGGGCCCAGGCCATTTTTCGATACCCGGTCAGCAGCAGATTGTCCTGAAACGTGAGCTCCTGAGGATGTGCCGATCCCAGCAGAAGGGCCGCTGCGCCCGCGCCCAGAAGGATACCAAACACGAAATCGTAGTAGAAGTATTCAAAGCGCCATTTGCCGGCCAGCTTGAGGGTGTTCGCCCAGCTTCCCAGGCATAGCAGGGAAACAATTGCGAGTATCCAGACCGTGGATGCTGTCGTCGGCAGGATCATGGCAACGTAGGAACGGGAAAGGGTCTAGTGCCCGTCGCCCGCGTGCGAAGGCTCCGCCTTTAGCGGGAAATGAGCCCCGGGCGGCACTGGGACCAGCATCTGCTCCTTGCGATAGATCAATGTCGAGGTATTATAGCTCGCGATCTCAAATCCGTGGCCGTGCGTGATCGCATCTGTGGGACAAGCTTCTACGCAATACCCGCAGAAAATGCAGCGATTGTAGTCGATGTTATAGACCTTCGCATAACGTTCGCCCCCGCTGATGCGGAGAGCGTCGGTGTTTTCGGCCGCTTCGATGTAGATGCAATCGGCCGGGCACGCCGCTGCGCACAGGAAGCAGGCCACGCACTTTTCCAGACCGTTTTCGTCCCTTTGGAGCTGGTGAACGCCGCGATAGCGTTCCTGAAATTTTGGAGGAGCTTCGGGATAGTCTTCCGTGAGCGTGGGATTCAGCATCTCACGAAACGTGACCGACATTCCCTTCGCAATGGCTGCGGCGCCACCCAACACTTCAGAGATTTTCGCCATGTATTTCCTTCTTAATCAAGTATCGCACGACGGCTCCGACTGTTAGAACGCGCCCCTGTGCTCCAATGGAAACTCCGGCATGCAGGCCCGCATCCCATCCCACACCCCAGCCGAACGCCCCTCCGTGTGGTTCTGGGCTGCACTGACTGGAATCTTATTGCTCTCCCGGCTGTGCCACGTGAACATCCTCTGGGCGGACGAGGATTACCATCTGGCCGCCGCGATCCAGATGCTCCACGGCAAGATGCTCTATCGCGACCTGTGGTACGACAAGCCTCCCTTGAACGCGATAGTGGCGCTCCTGTTCGGTGCCTGGCCCGGGTGGCCCTTGCGGATCGCCGCGAGCCTGTTCGCCGCTGTATCGTGCGCCGTAGCCTTCCGTTTCGCCTCCGGTCTGTGGGGCCGGCGCGAAGGATATTGGGCGGCCGGATCGCTGGCATTTTCCCTTATTTTTTACCTGCCTGCCGCAACCCTTCCGCTGGAACCAGATACGTTGATGATTCTGCCGCACTTGGCTGCGGTCTATTTAGCCTGGCGGCAGAAACCGCTGGCTGCCGGCCTCGTTGCTGGTCTCTCGTTCGCATTGAACATCAAGGGTTTGATCGTGCTGCTCGCCTGCCTGATTTTCGCGCCGGCCGCATGGCCCCTAACGCTTGCCGGCTTTGTGATTCCGAACGCACTTCTTCTAGGATGGCTAGTGTCGCAGCACGCCCTTTCGGCATACGTGGAAAGCGTCTGGCGCTGGGGTCTTTTGTACGCGGGCGCACCGCCGGGAGATTCCCCCGTCGAGAATGCGCTGATGCGGGTCCGCAACTGGTTCGGATTTCACGCGGCGCTGATAATCGCCGCCGCCTGGTATTGGGTGCGTGCGAAAGATTGGAGTATCCGGGTCCGGACGCTCGCATGGGCCGCGATTTCTCTGGCCGCTGCCGGTGTGGGCCTTCGATTTTCGCCGCACTATCTAAATCAGCTTCTGCCGCCCCTGGCGATCGCGGGAGCGCGGGGCATTTGCCTCTTGGCTACAGAAAGGCGCGCCCCGCTCCGGCGACTGGGAGCACTGACCCTCGCTGCGGCTGCCCTCGTCGCGATGTTCCGATTCGGCCCGCGCTATTTCCTGCTGGCTGCCGACGACCTGGCGGGCCGCCCTCATGCCTGGCGCGACGTGGCCATGGACCAGGAGAGTCGCGAAGCTGCGGCATTGATCAAGACGTTCGCGCGCGCCGGAGACACGATCTTCATCTGGGGCTATCGCCCCAACCTGGTCGTCTATACGCGCCTGCCGGTGGCCTCGCGCATGTGGGATTCGCAGCCTCTGACCGGCGTTCCTGCGGACCGGCATCTTCGCGATGCTCGCAGCGTGGATCCCGACTGGGCGCAGCAAAACCGCGCTGAGCTGATCCGCAGCTCGCCCTCGATTATCGTCGACGGTCTCAGCGCCTACAACACGCGCCTGGATATCGAGCACTACCCGGATCTCTCGGATTGGTTCAAGCGCTATTGCCTGGCGGGACGCGTCGGAGGCACCGTGGTCTACCGCCGCTGCGCGCTAAATTAGCTTTCGCCCTGCTGCTGCACGAAGCTCAGAATGTCGAAGTGTTTGATCTGACGATCGGGAAAAAAGCTGTTCACCGCGTCCTGGACCTCGTTGAACACCTCGAAAACCGTGTGGAGCTTGGTCAGCAGCAGCAGTTCGACATTGCGCTTGTTCGGATTCACCAGCTTCAGCGCGCCGCCCTGCTTCTTGAGCGATGTGAAGCAGATAACCAGGATGCCGAGCCCTGTGGAATCGATATAGTCGACCCCGGAAAGATCCACCACGATCTTGGTGCGCCCGGCTGTGGCCGACTGCGTTACCTTTTCCCGGACAAGGTTTGACTCGCCTAATGTCAACCGTCCCTTCAGCGTCAGGACGGCGATACCTTCGTGCGTGGTTTCAGTGATCTCCAGAGCCATGGAAACCTAGTGTAGCGAGAATAGCCCTATAACCGCTCTACCGTGGCGCCGTGATCTTCGTTCACAGGCTGTGTGGCGGGAGCTTCGGCGGGCAGGCGGATCGTAAACCGCGTCCCGGCGCCGACAGTGCTGGTGACGCCGATTTGTCCGCCGTGCGCCTTCACAATCCAGGCCACGAAGCTTAAGCCCAGCCCCAATCCCTGAATGAGGTTGGTTTCGGCGTTGCGCACGCGGTAGAAGCGGTCGAAGATATGAGGCAGGTTTTCTTCCGGGATGCCGACGCCTGTGTCTTCGATCTCGATCCGTCCCCAATTCTGCCTTTCATCGCGGCGGACGCGCACGTGAACTGTACCGGCTTGGGGAGTGTACTTGACCGCGTTAGATAGCAGGTTTGAGAACAGCCGTTCGATCTGGGTGCGGTCGGCCAGAATCACCACGCCCGGCTCGATCCGGGCGGTGAGTCGCACATGCTTCTCCTCGGCGGGAATCTGGAATTGATCCACGATGTCCTCGGCCACCTGCCCCAGATCCAAAACGGTCTTTTGCAGCACCAGTTGTCCCGATTCTGCTTGCGACAGCAGCAACAGGGCGCGCACGATGCTGGATAACTGCTCCACATCCTCCAGGGCGTTCACCATGGCGTCGTGATACTGCTCCGGCGTTTTGGCGGTGAACAAAGCGACCTCAAGTTGTCCGCGAATCGCGGTCAGCGGGGTGCGCAGCTCATGCGATACGTCCGTCGAAAAACGGCGGATTTGCTCGAACGAATCCTCCAGGCGCGTGGTCATGCGGTTGAAGCTCTCGATCAGATGATCGAGCTCGTCTCCCGCGCCGCGTAGGGGAATCTGCAAAGAAAGATTCGACCCGGTGATCTTTTGCGCCGCCTGGGCCAGCTCATTCACAGGCTGAATCGCGCGGCCGGCCAGGGCCCAACCCAGCAGCCCGGTCAGCGGGATAATCGCCAGCAGCGACAGGAAATAGTCGGCCGTGAAGAGATCTACAGTCCGCTGACTTTCCGCCAGCGAGCGGCCAATAGCAAAAAAATACCGCTTCCCGTGGTCGTCGAGCATCACCCCGGCCTTGATGATATAGGGCCTGCCGGCCGCGTCCGAGCGGACATGCACCTCGGGCTCCCTAAGCGCCATGATTCGCCGGATCTCGGAGAGTGAATCGATCCCGATCGACTCGTAGTTGGGCGAATCGATCAGAATGTTGCCGCTGGAGTCGGTCAGCAGAATCACGTAGCGGAGACGCTCGACAATATGCGAGTCTTCCGGGTCTTCGGGGTCCGCGGTCCAGATCGGCCGCTCGTTTTCGATACGCAGATAGCCCTTGGCTTCGCCCCAAACCTCTTCCAGGACGGCGCGCACATCGCCCTCCGTCTGCACCTGCAGGCTGTGGCGGAAATACAGGCCGATGACCACCAGCAGCGCGGAAAACAGCAGCAGGTAACTGAGCGTTAACCGGAACCGCAGCCCGCGCAGGAGATTGACAGGGTGGCGCACGCTATCCGATCTTCTCCGCTGTGCGGTCCGGGGTATCCAGCATGTACCCGATGCCGCGTACCGTCTGGATCATCTTCTGCGGCCATTTGTCGTCGATCTTGCTGCGCAGATGGCGAATGTACACGTCCACGATATTGGTCAGTCCGTCGTAGTCCATGTCCCATACGTGCTCGACAATCATGGTGCGGCTGAGCGGGCGGCCCCGATTGCGCATCAGATATTCCAGGATGCTGAACTCCTTGGGCGCCAGTTCGATGTTTTCTCCGTCGCGCGAAACCTTTCGCCGGATGCAGTCGAGCGACAGATCGCCCACCTGCAGTTTTTCAGGCGTGGGCTGGCCGCGCCGCAGCAGAACGCGTACCCGGGCGAGAAGTTCGACGAAGGCGAACGGTTTGACCAGATAATCGTCCGCGCCGCCTTCAAGCCCCTTGACACGATCGTCGACTGCGTCGCGCGCGCTCAGAATGAGCACCGGCGGGCTCACTTTGCGGTTGCGGATCTTCTGTAGCACGGTGAGGCCGTCCACGTCGGGCAGGCCCAAATCCAGGATCACCAGGTCGTAGTCGGTGGAATGAATCATGTCGATAGCCGACCCGCCCGTGGCCGCCACGTCCACCGCATATCCCCCGCTCTCTAGCCCGCGCGAGAGAAAGTCGGCGATCCGGCTCTCGTCTTCCACCACCAGAATGCGCATATACCTCCAGTGTAAATGGTCTTATCCAGCCGTCCGTATTTACCTATCGTGCCCGCTTTACCCGGTAATCTTCTACGGCCGGCATCCGCACTACCCGGCACATCTCGAACAATCTTGATCGCGCCCGTACCCCAATCGCTTCGCTCAGCGTCTTTTTGTGGACATCCGAGCCTCCGGGCGTCGTGTAGGCAGTCGGACCAGTGTCATCCGGGCTCAGATTCGTCGTCGCGATCAACGGCTTGCGGTGATTGCAGCGGTAGGTCACGATCGAGGTCACCGTATCTTCCACCCATTCCGTCACCCGGTGCGAGCCCAGGTCATCCAGCAGAAGTACCTCGGCGTCCATGGCCGCGCGATATGTTTCGCGATCGCTCGAACCCGACGTTTTGTCGTAACTCGAGCGAATTCGGTCCAGCAGGTTCTGGTAATCGAAGAAAATTCCCTCGTGTCCCTTATCGATGACGGCCTTCAGCGCCGCCACGGCCAGGTGGGTTTTCCCGGTTCCAGTATCGCCGCACAGCAGCAGCCCCGGACGCTCCAGGGCGGGGAACTCGCGCACGAAGCTGCGCACCTGCATGAGGACCGTTCCCAGACCTGTTCGGGCGATTGGATTCTCCTGAGGGATTTGAAAGTTGTCGAGCGAAGCCCGCGCGTAGTTGGGCGGGATACCCGAGGCCTCCTGGAGCGCACCCGCTCGAGCCTCTTCCGCGCAACGGCAGGGCTCCGCGCCCGAGAGGCCGGCGCGCTCGATGATCTTCCAGCCGGTTCCTCCGCAAATTGGACATACTGCCGCTGCTGCCATTGCCAACTCCTGTTACTCGACTATTACTAGAATCTCGCCTGCGCCCACCGTCGCGTCGAGCCGCGCTCGAACTTCCGCCACGCGGCCGGTCTTAGGCGACTTCATTTCATTCTGCATCTTCATCGCCTCCACGACAACGAGGCCCTGCCCCTCTTCCACCGTGTCGCCCGCCGTCACAAGAACGCGGATCACTTTCCCCGGCATCGAAGCCGCTATTTCCTGGCGTCCATGGTTCGCCGATGCGCCTTTGCCGGTCCGCAGATCGCGCGGATCGAAAACTTCCATCGAAAGCAGGCGCCCGTTGACCCAAACTTCTTTGCCCGCGCCGCGGTTCACCCGATAGCTCCGCCCATTCAGCAGTACTGACGTGCCTTGTAACGAGAACTCTCTTTCGATCACGACACCATCCTCGCGTTCATATCGCAGACGCGAGCCTTCAATCTCGATCGTTCCCGAACGGCCGTTGACCACCACGTGGCGCTTCATCGCAGAAGCTCCTCGCGTCCGGAATCGAGCCACCTGCTCATTTCACGAGCTGGAGGACTTGAGCTTGCCGACGACGAAAGTGCGATCGCCAGCGCCGCCGCAGCCTCGGCCTCAGGATCCGCTTCGGTTTTCTTCCTTCTCTCAAAAAAACGATCCAAGAACGACGTCGATAGCCGCCCTTCACGAAACTCCGCGTCTGCCAGCACTTCCTGGAAAAATGCGATGTTGTGGCGCACACCGGTCAGCACATACTCTGAGAGCGCCCGATCCAGCCGGCGAATCGCCGCCTCCCGTGTCGGCCCCCACGCCGCGAGCTTTGCTAGCAACGGGTCATATTCAAGCGGTACGTCCCAGCCCTCGAAGATGCCCGAGTCCAGTCGCACTCCCGGTCCTGACGGCTCGCTCAAATGGACGATCCTCCCTGGCGCGGGTAGGAAATCGTGATCCGGATCCTCGGCATATATGCGGCACTCGATCGCCGAACCACGCCACGTAATATCGCTCTGGCGCAGTGTCAGCCGCTCGCGGGCCGCGATCTTCAGTTGCCACTCCACCAGGTCGAGCCCGGTCACCAGCTCCGTCACCGGATGCTCCACTTGAAGACGCGTGTTCACTTCGAGGAAATAGAAATTCGCGTCGCGATCCACCAGAAACTCGACTGTACCAGCATTGGCGTAGCCCGCCGCGCTAGCCACGCGGACGGCAGCCTGCCCCATGCGCTCCCGCAACTCCGGATGCGATCCCATCAGCGGAGAAGGGCACTCCTCGATCACCTTTTGATGACGCCGCTGGATGGAACACTCCCGTTCGCCCAAGTGGATGAGATGGCCGTGATGATCGCCCAGGATCTGGATTTCGATATGCCGCGGCTCTTCCACCAGCTTTTCGACATATACTTCACTGTTGCCGAACGCGCGCCCGGCTTCGCTCGCGGCATCGCGCAGCGCCGATTTCAAGTCGGATTCGCGATCCACCCGCCGCATCCCCTTGCCGCCTCCGCCCGCCGCGGCTTTGAGCAGCACCGGGTAGCCCAGGTCGTCCGCCGCCGCCCGGGCTTCCTGCCAATCTGATAACGCGCGTTCGGTTCCCGGAACCACTGGCGCGCCGGCCGCGATGGCCAGTTGCCGCGCTGCAGTTTTCGAGCCCAGCTTTCGAATCGCTTCCGCGGGCGGGCCAATGAACACGATCCCGGCAGCCGCGCACGCCTCAGCGAACTCGGCGTTCTCGCTCAGGAATCCGTACCCGGGGTGGATCGCTTGCGCGCCATGGCGCTTGGCGACGTCGACGATGCGGTCGATTCGCAGGTAACTTTCCGAAGAAGGCGAGGGTCCCACGTAGGCTGCTTCGTCCGCCAGTCGGACCGCCAAGGATCCTCTGTCCGCATCCGAGTACGCAGCTATGCTCGAGATCCCCAGCTCTCGCAGCGCCCGCACCAGACGAACGGCGATCTCGCCGCGATTCGCCACCAGTACCTTGCTGAAGACGTTCACTTTCGCAGAGTAACCAATGTGGCGCCCCACCCGCCCGCTTCGGACGGAGCGTCGCCATAGGACTCGACGAAGGGCGTCCGCGCCAGGATCTGACGAACCATCTCCCGCTGGACTCCAATGCCGCGGCCATGAATGATTCGCAGGGCTTTATACCCCAGACGATGGGCCTCCGCCAGATACTCCTCCACCACTCCCTTCACATCTTTGGCAGGAACACTATGCAGGTCAAACACATCGCCGATCGGGAGCTCCACCGGCCCCGTGCCGAATGGTTCGCTAAAGGTCTCGTCTGCCATGGCCGATTTTAATGGTGTGGGTTGCCTCGATGATACACCTTAGAACGAGCCTCCGTAGTACGGGTGGCCCTTAAGTTTTCTTTCCTTAGGACGGCTCCATTCTGAGTGCATGGGGTTAGAATCGGGCTAGCAACACTGGGCGAGAATTTGATGCTTTGTTTTTTGTGCGGTAAAAAGATCGGACTGTGCCGGAAGTTGGTGGACCAGCAATATTGCTCGTCTGCCCACCGCAAAGAAGCCAGGCTGGCCTCTGCCCAGGCGTTCCGCGAGGAAGATGATCTGGAACATTGGTCCACCGCGCGATCCAAAGATAAGAAGAAGGGTTCGGCCCGTCCACATGCGACGGCGGGACAGACCGCCTCGGTATTCGCGTTCCTGACAGTGGGCGGTTTGCTGGTCGCGGCGCTGCTGCTTCCCGGACCTGGACCCGGCGCGGCGTTTCCCCAAGTTTCGCTTGACCCCTCCATCAAACGCGGCCTGGTGGCTCGCGCCGGAGATGCGGTCGGAGAGCTGGTGCGGAGTCAGTCTCCCATCACTCTGCATCACGAATTCCGATCGGGCTTTGCCGACTGGGTCACCGTGAACTCGCGCGGGGCCGCCAATGTAGACGATTCTCGGGACTGGGTGGGTGCTTCTCGCGCTGCTTTATCCCATCCCATCGCCCTGCGTTTATGGCAGCGTTCTTCCGCGCTGCAGAATTACCAGATGGAGTTCCAGGGTCAGATGGAAGGGCATAGCCTAAGCTGGGCGTTTCGAGCATCCAACGGGAACAATTTCTATGCCAGCAAACTGGTGATCGCCAGGCCCGGAACGTTTCATAATGCCGGTCTGGTGCACTATGCGGTGATTGATGGACGCGAAACAGGCGCGGTGCGGTTGCCCTTGCCTGTGAGTCTGGAGCGCGGCGTCAACTATCGCGTCCGCATGACCGTGCAGGACGACCATTTCATTACTTACCTGAACGGGCAGGTGATCAGCTCCTGGAGCGATAGCGTGCTTAAGCGCGGCGGCGTGGGCTTCTTTGAAGACCAGAGCGATCCTCAAAAGGTTGCGTGGGTCAGCCTGTCGGAGCGCGACAGCTTCATGGGCCGAATGCTCGCCCACTTCTCTTTGTTCGTGATTCCCGGCCGTGAGTAGGACAGGCGATCTTGTCGCCTGTCGAGTCGGACTTCTTCAACGCGCCTGATCGGCGATGTTAGGCGGTCGTTAAAACATTGAGCTTCAATGCTTGCGCCACACCATCGCCATAGGCAGGATCGGCTCTTCTGCAGTTCGCAACATGCCGTTCCAGGACCTCCTGAGAGGCGCCCTTCATAGCGCGAGCCGTGTTGTCGAAGAGCAACTGCTTTTGCTCAGCGGTCATCTTCCGGAAGAGATTGCCCGGTTGCTCCCAGTGATCATCCTCTAAGCGGTGGTCATAGTGGTTAGCGTCGCCTTCGAGCGCGAGCGGCGGCTCAGCGTATTCCGGCTGGTTGTCCCACAATCCCTGGCTATTCGGGTTATAAGTCGTCGTCGCTCCCAGGTTTCCATCGGTGCGCATCTTGCCATCGCGGTGATAGGAGTGGAAGGGACACCTCGGCGCATTCACAGGGATGTGATTGAAATTGACACCGAGGCGGTATCGCTGGGTATCTCCATAAGAGAACAGGCGGCCCTGGAGCATCTTGTCAGGAGAGAAGCCGATTCCGGGAACCACATTCGCCGGGGAAAAGGCCGCTTGCTCCACCTCGGCGAAGTAGTTTTCCGGATAACGATTGAGCTCCATCACGCCAACCTCAATCAGTGGGTAGTCCGCCTTGGGCCAGACTTTGGTCACATCAAAAGGATTGTGCTTGTGCGTCTTTGCCTCTGCCTCTGTCATTACCTGGATGAAGAGCGTCCAACGCGGAAAATCTCCACGTTCGATCGCCTCAAATAGATCTCGGCCATTGCTCTCCCGATCATTTGCCACAACTGCAGCAGCAGCTTCGTCCGTGAGGTTTTCAATACCTTGCTGTGAGCGGAAGTGGAACTTCACCCAGGTGCGCTTGTCCTCGGCATTGATCATCGAGAATGTGTGACTTCCGAAGAGATGCATATTTCGGAAGGACTTTGGAATTCCGCGATCGGACATGACGATTGTGACCTGATGGAGTGCCTCTGGAAGAAGCGTCCAGAAGTCCCAGTTATTCTGAGCGCTCCGAAGACCGGTGCGGGGGTCGCGCTTGATGGCGTGGTTTAAATCGGAGAAGCGCAGGGGATCCCGGAAGAAAAAGACTGGAGTATTGTTTCCGACGATGTCCCAATTTCCGTCCTCGGTGTAGAACTTGAGAGCAGTCCCGCGGATATCGCGCTCCGCATCGGCTGTCCCGCGTTCCCCAGCGACGGTCGAAAAGCGCACGAACATAGGCGTCTGTTTTCCAACCTTCGAAAGATTGCTGCCTTGGTGTACTTTGTGATGTCGTGGGTCGTCGTGAAAGTTCCATGCGCCCCCCAGCCTTTGGCATGCATTCGGCGCTCAGGAATGACCTCGCGATCAAAGTGTGCGAGTTTCTCGATCAGCCAGAT
>JAOAPR010000103.1 GCA_025463005.1 Bryobacterales bacterium
GGGTGTATGAAGTCGGCTCCGCCACGGCCGCCGACACCCGCGCTGCAAGGACCGTTTTCACCATCACGATGGGGAACGGCGAGCTCCTGATCGACCTTCAGGGTAAGGGTAAGGTCCCCATGATCCCGCTGTCGGAAACGATGTTCTCGCCGCGGCTGCTGGGGACCTATCAATTCATCAAAAACGAGCAAGGCGTCGTCACGCATATGCTCGTACACTCCGCCGAGGAAGTGCTCACCGCTGTCCGCCGAAGGTAAGTAGCTGCGAATTTAGCCCTTCTTCTATCGCGGCCTACCTGATTTACGGTATGCTGGACGGTCCATGTTTGTTTACGCGGCTACCATTTTCCTGAGCGCTTTCCTCCTGTTCCAGGTCCAGCCGATGATCGCGAAGTTCATCCTCCCGTGGTTCGGCGGATCGGCCGCGGTGTGGAGCGCATCCCTGCTCTTTTTCCAGCTTTTATTGCTCGCCGGCTACCTCTACGCTCATTGCCTGATCCGATATCTCAAGCCCAAGCAGCAGATCGGCGTGCATCTCACGCTGCTCGCGATCAGCCTGATCACGCTTCCCATTATTCCGAAAGATTACTGGAAGCCCGCCGGCGGAAGCGATCCGTTGTTGGGCATCCTCTTACTGCTGGGTGCCACCGTCGGGCTGCCCTACACATTGCTCTCCGCCACCAGTCCGTTGCTTCAGGCCTGGTATCTGCGAACGCGAGCCGGCGTGATTCCCTACCGCCTGTTCGCGCTATCGAACTTCGGATCGATGCTGGCTCTGCTGAGCTATCCGTTTGTGGTCGAACCCAATATCGCCCTCCGTTCGCAAGCCCGGATCTGGTCGATAGGATTTGCCGCGTTCGCCGTTGCCTGCGCCTTAGCGGCCTGGAAAAGCCGCAGCGGAACCGATTCGTTACAGGCGGCCGCGCAAGCGGATGCTAAACCGCCCCGCTTCTCCACCATACTTTTGTGGATCTCTCTGGCCGCATGCGCTTCCACGCTGTTGCTGGCTACCACCAGCCATCTGACGCAGAACGTAGCGCCCATCCCGCTGCTGTGGATCGCGCCCCTGAGCATCTATCTGCTGAGCTTCATCCTCTCGTTTGAAAGCGACAAAATCTACCAGCGCTGGCTGTTCCTCCCGCTCGGCCTGGTTGCGCTCGGCGTGTTCGCCCGTGGCATGTCCCAGTACGAGGACAACGTGGACGTTATCAAGACGTTGATTCCTATGTTGTGCGGGGCGCTGTTCATCGCCTGCATGGTTTGTCACGGCGAACTCGCGCGCAGCAAGCCGCATCCGCGCTATCTCACGCTGTACTTTCTGATGGTTTCGCTAGGCGGAGCGATTGGCGGATTATTCGTCGCGCTGATCGCGCCCCGGATCTTCCCCAACTACTGGGAGATGCCGATCGCCATAACCGGATTAGGCGTGCTGATCGCCATCGTGCTTTCGTACGAGGATTCCGGCGCGCCTCGTCCGCTGGCCGTGCGCGCATCGTTGCTGATTGTGGCGCTCTCCTTCGGCATCTATCTGGCTCGCCTGGAACGCCGCGCCAATCGGGAGTACCTTTTGGCAGCGCGCAATTTCTACGGCGTGCTGCGTGTTCGTGACGATGCCGCCGTAGACGGCTCTGGAGGAGTGCGCGTCCTGATTCACGGGACCATTAACCACGGCACACAACTCCTGGGTCCCGGAGGCGGCCGCATTCCGACCTCGTATTTCGGAGTCACTTCCGGCATCTCGCGCGCAATTCGCACCAAGGGCGAAGCCGGTCCCATACGGATCGGGATTCTGGGCCTGGGTGCCGGCGTTACCGCGACACTCGCCCGCGCCGGCGATACGCTGCACTACTACGAGATTAATCCTCTGGTATTTGAAATCGCGCAGACCAAGTTCGATTTCTGGAAATCCTGCCCCGCCGAGAAGCAAATATATTTCGGCGACGGCCGCCTGACGCTCGAGCGCATGCCGTCCAGTGAAAATCTCGATTTCCTGGCGATGGACGCGTTCACCAGTGACGCCGTCCCCATGCACCTGCTTACGCGGGAAGCCTATGCCACCTACGCGCGCCATCTGAAACCGGACGGCGTTCTCGCCATCAATGTCTCCAACAGGTACCTCGACCTGGAACCGATCATTGCCGAAGCCGCAAAAGAGATCGGGTGGTCCGGAATCGTGGTGTACGATGAAGGTTATTCCGAAACGTTTTACGTTTCGAACACTTGGATTTTGTTGTCGAAGTCGCCCGCTGTTTTCGGTCATCCGAATTTTCAGGACTCCAATGCCTACGCGCTGCAGCCGCGCAAAGGGTTCCGGGCATGGACGGACGACTACAGCAATATCATCCAAATTTTGCGCTGAAAGTAGACTCTCATGATCCTTTACGCCGCTACTATTTTTCTCAGCGCGTTCCTGCTGTTTCAGGTTCAACCGCTGATCGCCAAAATAATTCTTCCCTGGTTCGGCGGGTCCGCCGCTGTCTGGGCCGCCGCGCTGCTCTTTTTTCAAATTTCTCTTCTGGCCGGATACGCCTACGCCCACGCGCTTACAAAATTCGCCAAGGCTCGGACCCAGATGATGATTCACGGCGGGCTGCTGCTGGCAAGTTGCGCGCTCCTGCCGATCCTGCCCAACGTCTCCTGGAAACCGACCGCCATCGGCGATCCCACGCTGCGCATTCTGGAGCTGCTGGCCGCCACCATCGGACTGCCTTATTTTCTGCTTTCGTCCACCAGCCCCCTGCTGCAGGCCTGGTATGTGCGCCGCACCGGCAGCAGCGTCCCTTACCGGCTCTTCGCCCTTTCGAACTTCGGATCCATGCTTGCGCTGCTCAGCTTCCCGTTCGTGGTCGAGCCGAACATTGCTTCGCGCCAGCAGGCCTACATCTGGAGCACGGCGTATGTGGCGTTCGCTGCGTTGTGCTTATTCGCCGCATGGGTCAGCCGGAACAAGGCGGAAGGTGTCAATATTCCCGAAATCGCCGCCGTGAGCGCGGCGGAAGACTCGAAGGCGGCCCGGCCGACCGGACTTCAGCTCCTCTTATGGATCAGCCTGGCGGCCTGCGCTTCGACGCTCCTGGTCTCGATCACCAACCACATGAGCCAGAATGTGGCGCCCATTCCGCTGCTCTGGGTCGTGCCTTTGGCGATTTACCTGTTGACCTTCATCCTCGCCTTTGAAAGCGACAAGATCTACCAGCGCTGGATCTTTTTGCCGTGGGTTGCTCCCGCGCTCGGCTGGATGGCATACGCGATTTATGCAGGCGAAGGAAATTTCCACATCAAGTATTCGATTCCCATCTTTTGCGCAGGGTTGTTCATCTGTTGCATGCTGTGCCACGGAGAGCTCGCGCTGCGTAAGCCGGCTCCCCAGTACTTGACGCTTTTCTACTTGATGGTGTCGCTGGGCGGCGCCATCGGCGGCATCTTCGTCGCGATCATCGCGCCGCGGATGTTCAACTCTTATCTGGAGCTTCCTATCGGCCTGGTTGCCTGCGGCGTTCTCGCAGTAATCGTTCTCTTCAACATGGAAATTCCCAGACTTGGACCGTGGCCGGTGCGCTTCGCTCTGGCGATCGGCGTCGGACTGTTGGCGGGATACCTGCTGCGCAAAGAGCTGGCGGATCGGCAAGGCTATCACCTGTTCGCCCGGAATTTCTACGGCGAGCTGCGCATCCGCGACGACGATGTCACCCAGGAATACGCCATCCGAAACCTGCTGCATGGGACCATCAACCATGGATCGCAGCGGCTCAACGAAGAGCACCGCTACGACGTGAATTCCTACTATGCACCCAGCTCGGGGATCGGACGGACCATGACCGCGAAGCAGGGGCTTGGTCCGGTTCGCTACGGCGTGATCGGCATGGGTGCGGGTGTGATGACCGGTTACTGCCGCGCCGGAGACTACGTACGCGTGTACGAAATCAACCCGCTAGTGAAGTCGCTTTCCGATCGCGGCGAGTTCACCTTTTTCTCCCACTGCGCCGGCGACAAACAGGTGTTCATGGGCGACGCGCGACTCACCATGGAAGCCCAGCCGCCGCCTAATTATGACGTGCTGGTGGTCGATGCATTTTCAAGCGACGCCATTCCCGTTCACCTCCTTACGCGGGAAGTGATGCAGACCTATTTCAAGTTGCTGAAGCCGGATGGCGTGCTGGCCGTGCACATTTCGAACCGCTATCTGGATCTGGCGCCGGTGTGCGCGCGGGGCGCGGAGTTCGTTCACAAGAAAGCCACCGTGGTGGCCGACGACGCCTCGGAAAACACCTTCGCCAACTCCACTACGTGGGTTCTCATCACCTCCGAGGACAACAAGGTATTCCAGAACCCGAGTTTCGAGGGCGCGAACATGTACCCAGCTACCGCGGCCGCCACCTTTCGGGGTTGGACCGACGATTACAGTAGCATCCTTCCGATACTAAGCTTGAACTAGGCGGCAGCCGGGCCTCCGCCCGGCTCGTCCCGCCTTTCGCACGGCTCGTACAACTTTCTTCATTCCGGCTTCCCAATCCGGGAACAAATCCACGTATTGAAGCTGTTCTGCGATCTGTAGAGGCACTACGCATTTCTCGAACCGCACCGGCACCAGGAATGTCGCATCGAGCGGCCGCAGCCGGGCACACTCCAGAGCCCACCGCAGCTCGTTGTGGAACTGCCCTCGTTTTGCGATCGAGCGCCGAGAAAAGCACGCCACAAACACGTCCGAGATTTCCACAGCCCGCCGGATCGCCCGAGGCCAGTTTTGACCGGGCAGCAGCTTGTCTTTGTCCAGCCAGGTCAAACACCCGGCGGCCACGATTCCATCCCGCAGCCGGCGCGCCAGAGGCAGATCCTCCTGCACATACGCCAAGAAAACCTGCGGCTGTGTCTGAGGTATCAGCTCATAGCCGCGTCCAGAGGGCCGGAACATACCCAGGCCGTCGATCTCGACTGTCTGGCCGTCATCCAGAGCTCGGCGGACAATCGTTAGAATCTGTTTGCGAGCAGTCATCGCGGGCCCGCGCGAGTCGCACGCGCGACTAGCTTTCCCATCCCTGGAAGATCCACGCGCTGACCGCGTCGCAGCTTCCTCACGATCCGGTGTACCAGCTCATCGACCCGGTCTTGGGCCACTGCCGGTGGCACCCGGGCTTCACGCGCCAGTTGCCGAGCCAGCTCTTCCTGTTTCATGCCCCCAGACTAGCTTTCGTCGGGACCAGCAACGCCGGCTTTTTCGGCATACCTCGGACGAACAAGGCCATCCGAGGATTTAGGAACCGTTATCTCCTCGGAATGAAATGATTTTAATGGGTGCTTAAGGGTCTGTTCATGTAAGGTTGCAACTATAGTGACTGCGGAACGGCATTGGTCGTTCGGCAAATAAGGAGATCTCACTCAAATGAAAATGCTCATGACGTCGATGCTGGGCCTCGCGTTAGTTGCCGGCACGGCTAGTTTCAGTTTCGCGCAACCCAAAGACACCCCTCCCAAGACCGCGAAGAAGGGGAAAGGTGTTTGCTCGGACAAAAGCAAGCCTGGCAAGGATGGAAAGTGCAAAGACGGCAGCGATCCGGCTCCAGCACCTGCCAAGGCTAAGAAAGCCACCACAACAAAGTAGCTCGTTACTTTCGGTTCGGAAATTCATTGCCGCGTACGGGCAGCCTGCTCGAAGGATGCCCGCCGCGGCTTTCCTTTTTTAGTTTCGATTCCTAGTGAAACAGGCTCGCCGCCAGACCCGCTGCCGCCGCCGCAAAAATCAGCCAAGCCGAATCGATTCGTGTGAAAGTGAGCGCCGCAAAGCTTGCCGCCATCAGCACCGCAGAGAAGACGCCGGTGAATGCGTCCAGCGTGAGCGGCACGGAAGAAGAGAGCAGCAGCCCGGCGCTGGCCAGCAGCAGCCCGCGAATCGCGCTTCGGACCCGCGGGATGTCGGCCCGCGCCCCTATCCAGCGCATCAGCGGAATCACCAGAAACGCCGGCGTGATCAGCGCCAGGAAACCCATGCACGCCCCCGGCACGCCCCCCACCAGATACGCGACGCACACCAGGTAGAGCCCGTAGGGTCCAGGCCCGGTTCGTCCCGCCACCACGGCCATATTCAACTGGTGATCCGTGAGGAGGTGGCGCTCCACCACGAAATCGTTCCGCACCATAGGCAGCGATCCCAGGCCGCTGAACGACGTCAGGCTGGCCTTCACTAGCAATAGATACAGAAGCAGCAGATTCATCGGCGATCGTTGTCCTGATGAGCATCCTTCCACAGGAACCCGATCAGCGTGCCTGCCAGGATGATGGGCAGCGGCGTGAGGCCGAAGATCCGCGACGCCACGAACGCCCCGCCCGTGATGAGCACCACTTGCAGGTTTCGCGTCATCCCCTTCCACGTCAGACCGCCCACGTGCGGCCGCAGAATGACCCAGATGGTGGACCACATCATGCCCGCTACCGCCGCCACCGTTCCTCCGATGGCTGCCATCGCGATCCGGTTCCCCTGCCACGATTCGAATCCCTGCATGATCAGCACGGCCAAGGCCGACGACGGCGCGGTAAGAGCGACCACCGCGGCCACTGCTCCTGCGACCCCGCAAATCAGCGCTCCGATCGCCGCGCAGAACGCGATTAAGTTGGTCCCGGGCGTCACGCGGGCCAACGCGAACGCCAGGTCGAACTTCTCCGCGCTGATCCAGCGGCGTGTGTCGACCAACTCTCGTCCCAACATGCCGATGGTCACGTATCCGCCGCCGAAGGTGGTGTTGCCGATGCGGAAGAAAATTTCGGTGAGCTTCTTGAGTGACGGCGGGGAGGTTTGGGGATTCAAACTTCTAATTCTCGTACATTCCTCGTTACAATCCTCGTTTACAATCAAGGTTTCGTCATGGACCTCGGTCTCACCCACAAAGTCGCCATGGTCTCCGGCGCTAGCCGCGGGCTCGGATTCGCGGTAGCGCGCGCTCTGGCCCGCGAAGGCGCGAAAGTCTCGTTATCTTCGCGAACTCCCGAGGCCGCTTCCGCCGCGGCTGAAAAAATCCGGGCCGAAACCGGAGCCGACATCCTGGCTGTCGCCGCCGATGTGCGTTCCGCGGACGCGCTCGCGAACTGGCACCACGAGACGGTCGGGCGGTTTGGCGGCGTCGATCTGCTGTACGCCAACACGGGCGGCCCCCCGCCGGGTCCCGTCCTCAAGTTCGACGATGCCGCGTGGCAAAGCGCGTTCGAGCTGCTGCTGCTGAGCGCCGTGCGAATGATCCGGTTGGCGGTGCCGTCGATGACCGCCCGCGGGGGCGGCGCGATTGTGCTCCCGACCTCTTCGGCCGTCAAAGAACCAATTGGCAACATCGCCCTTTCTACCGTGATGCGAACCTCGGTGTCCTCGCTCTCCAAAATCCTCGCCTCCGAGCTTGCGCCGCAAAAAATCCGCGTGAATCAACTCATCCCTGGACGCATCTCCACCGACCGCGTCGAGGAAATCGACCAGGACAATGCCCGGCGCTCCGGCATCACCGTTCCCGAGCAGCAGAAGCGGATTTTCGCTACCATTCCGCTGGCTCGCTACGGCGATCCGAAAGAGTTCGCCGCCGCCGCCGTTTTTCTCTTGTCAGATGCCGCCGGGTACATCACGGGGGCCAGCCTCCAGGTCGATGGCGGCATGCTCCACGGGATATGAGTGGGGTCAGCCCGCACATCTTCTAAAATAGAATCGTGCGAGCGGCTGCCCTCCTCGGTTTGGCCCTGTGTTTCATGGCCTACGCCCGCACGCCCGCCGAGCGACTGAAGGACGATCGCCTGGAAGCCGTTCACTCCCAGATCGTCGAATGGAAGAAAACCCGCGCCAACTTCCCCGTCGAAGGGGTATATCAGGACTATCGCGCAGTCTTTCTACCTTCGGATGTGCCCGCGCTCCCTTCCCCGGAAACACTTCTGCCGGCCGCTCACAACGCCGGCGTTCGGGTGATCTTCGGAGCGTCCATGATGGGCGCCCGCGATGGAATTCTGTTCCTGCATGCCCCTGACGCCGATTTCAAAGGCACCGACATTTTCGGACAGCCTCAAGAGGAAGACGCCGCTCGCCTGGGCTCGAAGTTCAAGCAGCGCTCCGATGAGGCCTTTGGAGCAGATACTCATGCTCCGGGGGCTTTACCCCCGCAATCCGTACTTTTCGCGCGAACGCATCTGCCTCCCGCGAAGGTCACCAAAGACCCGACCGAGGCATACACCGCCGCCTTCCGTCACGCGACCACCCATATCCTGGCGCCGGAACTGACCGTGGAAGCGATTAGTGCTTCGCTCGCCGCCGGCCACGCCTATGTGGCCCACGATTGGTTATGCGATCCCACCGGCGCGGCTTTCATTGCGCAGAGTTATTTCGGCGTGTTCGAGATGGGCGATACGGTGGTGCACAATCCTTTGGCCGGCAGCGTCACTATCGCTGCGCGCCTTCCGGTCCCCGCCACCATTCGCCTTCTGCGCGATAACACGGTCATTGCCGAAGCGCGTGACTGGAAGCTCGATTACATCGTGCGGGACCCGGGAGCTTATCGCCTGGAAGCGCTGCTAAGCATCGACGGCGAGGAACGGCCCTGGATCTTCACCAATCCGATTGTTGTGGGCCCGCCCTCCAACGTAAACCTTCCCGCCGTTCCGATTTCCTCGAATGTCGACATGCAGCCCGGCATTTCCTATGTTGAAGGCGCACCCGCGGATGCCGAGAAGCACAAGCTTGACCTGTATCTTCCTCGAGACAAGAAAAACTTTCCGGTGTTGGTGTTCGTTCACGGCGGATCCTGGCGCAGCGGCGACCGTTCGCTATATAGAGCCCTGGGCGACCGCTTCGCGCGGGCCGGGATAGGCGTCGCGATTCCCAGTTACCGGCTGATGCCGCAGAACCCGCACCCGGCGCAGATCGAGGACCTGGCGGCAGCATTCGACTGGGTGTACCGGAATATCTCTCAGCACGGCGGCGATGCGTCGCAGATTTATCTCAGCGGTCACGCCGCCGGAGCCCATTTGTCGGCGCTACTGGCGCTGGACGAAAAATACCTGAAGAAATTCGATCTGGCCCGCAACGCGATTCGCGGGGTCATCGCCATGAGCGGCGTGTACAACGTCGACAAGCTGGACACGTTTGTCGCGGCGGCTGATAAGGGTGACAAGCACGACGCCTCGCCTGTGGCACACGCCCATTCCGGCGCCCCGCCCTTCTTGGTCAGCTACTGCCAGTGGGATTATTTCGGCTTGCCCAAACAGGCCCGCGACTTCACCCTGACGCTCAAGAAAAATTTCGTTGCGGCCCGGCTTCTCTACGTTCCCGGCGAGGGTCATATTTCGGAGGTGATCAGTCTCGTGCAGGAGAACGGTCCCCTGGTCGATGCCATTCTGCGAACGATTAGTGAAAAATAGGTGACTGCACCGGCGTTCGACCTGGTTGGTGTGGGCCTCAACGCCACCGACACGCTTCTGCTGGTTTCGAAATACCCGGAGTACGGCGGTAAGGTCGCCTTCGACCGCGAAATTGTCAGCCCCGGCGGTCAGGTGGCCAGCGCGCTCGCAACCTGCGGCAAGCTCGGGTTGCGCACCAAGTACATCGGCGTCGTCGGCGATGACGAACGCGGCCGTATCCAGATGGACAGCCTCCGCGAAGCCGCGATGAACCTGGATGATGTCGAGATCCGTGCCGGCTGCCCCAACCAGAGCGCCTACATCGTCATCGACCAGTCCACCGGCGAGCGCACGATTTTCTGGCATCGGCCGGACTGTCTGCGTATCGATCCGGACAGCATTACTCCGGAGAAGATCGCCTGCGGCCGGATGCTGCATGTGGACGGGCACGATACGCCTGCGGTTGCACGCGCCGCCCGGATCGCACGCGAGCATGGTATCCCCGTCAGCGTGGATGTCGATAACGTCTATCCGGGTTTCGATGAGGTGCTCGCCTGCGTCGACTACCTGGTCGGGAGCACCGAATTTCCCGGGCGATGGACCGGCGAGCGCGATCCCTTTCGCGCCCTGGAGCGCATCCAGAGCCAACACAGTATGCGAGTGGCTGCCATGACTTTGGGGCGCTACGGCGCGCTCGCGCGTGAAAGCGGACGATTCGTCTATTCCCCAGGATTCGTGGTGAATTGCGTCGACACCACTGGCGCTGGAGACGTCTTTCACGGAGCGTTCTGTTATTCTGTGCTCAAGGGAGCAACCGTGCGGGATTCGCTTGAATTTTCCAACGCGATGGCTGCTCTGAACTGCACGCGGCTGGGGGCGAGAGGCGGAATCGCCACGGCGGCCGAGGCGCATGAACTGATGCAGCGCGGCGAGCGCCGCTCCCACCACGACTTCTCCCGCAACCAATGATCCCGCTACGCTCGAGCGAGCGTGTTTACTCGCGCACGGTCGTCACCGGCACTCTGATCGCGATCAACGTCGTCATCTTCTTGTACACACGGTACCTAGCGACGTTGAGTTACGATGCCGTCAACCAGTTTGTTAAAAGCTGGGGTATCGTGCCGGACGATCTGCACCTGATCACCCTGCTCACCTCCATGTTTCTGCACGGAGGGTGGCTGCACCTGCTTGGGAACATGCTGTTTTTGTGGGTTTTCGGACGAAATCTGGAGGACCTGATCGGGGGAACGCGCTTTCTGATCTTCTACCTGCTGTGCGGCGTGGCGGCGGCGGGGGTGCAGGTGCTCGCGAATCCCCATTCGCCGGTTCCCACCATCGGAGCCAGCGGCGCCATCGCAGGCGTGATGGGCGCATACCTGGTGAAGTTTCCGCGCTCGCAGATCGACACTCTGGTTCTGCTGATCATTTTTTTCACACGCGTGACGATTCCCGCGCCGTTCTACCTGCTCCTCTGGTTCGGCATGCAGTTCCTGAACGGTTTCGAATCCATCGGCGACCGGAACTATACCGGCGGCGGGGTGGCCTGGTTCGCGCATATTGGCGGCTTCATCGCCGGAATGCTGCTCATCCGCCTGTTTCCCGCGCGCCAACGCTGGCGACATTGGTACGACGAACCTTAAGGGGTTTGGTGTCAGAATGAGAACCGAGGAGACTCATTATGGCAACTCAAGTCCGACCGATTCCTGAGGGATATCACACCGCCACGCCGTACCTCATCTGCGATGGCGCGGCCCAGGCGATCGACTTCTACAAGCAGGCATTTGGCGCCGTCGAGATCATGCGTATGCCGATGCCCAACGGAAAGCTGGGGCATGCCGAGATCAAAATCGGCGACTCCCACATCATGCTCGCCGACGAGAATCCGGAGCAGGGCGCGCGATCGCCGAAGAGCTATGGCGGCTCGCCCATCAGCGTGCTCCTGTATGTGGAGAAGGTGGACGCGGTGGTCGCGCAAGCTGTGTCCGCCGGCGGTAAGATGACCCGTCCGCTCAAGGACGAGTTTTATGGCGACCGGACCGCTACGGTCGTCGATCCCTTCGGGCATACCTGGTACATCCACACGCACATCAAGGACGTATCGCCCGAGGAGATGAAGAAGGCGATGCAGTCGGCCGGCCAGTAAGAAAGTCGGCGCGCCCTGTCCGTTTCCTCCTGTCTTTCATTGACACAGAGTACTTTGTAGTATAGAGTACTCACATGATTAACGCCTCTGAGCCGTTCGCGCGGCCCGTGCGCCGCGGCTGGGTTCCCCCTGAAATGCTGCACCCCCCGCACCTCGATCCCGCAGTGCGTTCCGAGCCGGTCCAGCCGCGATACGCGCTACTCATCAATCCGTTCTATGCCAAAGATCCCCATGCAAGCTTCGGAAAGCACGTATTGACGCCAACCCTGGCTCTGACCAGTTTTGCGGCGACCACGCCAGAATCCTGGCGCGTTCAATACTGGGACGAAAATCTTCTCGATGGGCGACCGCCACATGAGCCGATGCCGGAAGTGGTCGGGATTACGGTCCACCTCACGTTCGCGCGCCGAGCATTTCAGCTTGCAGACTGGTATCGCCGTCGAGGCAGCAAGGTGATCCTGGGCGGACTTCACGTTCTCTCCTGCCCCGAGGAGTGTGCGCCGCACGCCGACGCACTCGCGCTGGGAGACGGTGTCCAGCTATGGCCGCGAATTCTGGCGGACGTTGAAAATAATCAATTGCGGCCACGCTACGCGGCAACGTATGAAAACGACTATCGGGAGGATCCGGTTCCGCGTCGCGCGATCCTTCCGCGGGCGAGTTTTCTGACCACCACCAGCCTGATTGCCACCCGCGGGTGTCACAATCGGTGCGGATTCTGCTATCTGGCGACAGAGGGCTTGCGCATGCCCTACCGCATGCGGGACCCTGCCCAGGTCGCATCCGAATTCCTGGAAGACGGCCAGCCGTACGCCGTGTTCATTGACAACAATTTGGGATCGCGGCGCGAATACCTGAGGGCGCTCTGCGAGGCTCTTAAACCGCTTGAGAAGATCTGGAGCGCGGCTGTCTCCATCGACGTCACCGACGATCCGAGTTTGATTCGAGCCATGGCCCTGGCCGGCTGCACCGGCGTATTCGTGGGGTTCGAGTCCCTGTCCGACGAGAACCTGGCGGACGCCCGCAAGAAAACTCCGAAAACGGCGGACTACGCGCGCCGGGTCCGCATGCTTCACGACAACGGAATCCAGGTCAATGGTTCATTTGTGCTGGGCTTCGATCACGACCGAAAAGACGTTTTCGCGCGCACCGCCGCGTGGGTGGAGGAGAACCGGCTGGAATGCGCCACGTTTCATATCCTGACTCCGTACCCAGCGACGCCGCTATTCCGGCAAATGGAAACCGAGGGCCGGCTGCTTCACCGCGATTGGAGCTTGTACGATACGGCCCACGCCGTCTTTCGTCCCAAGCACATGGAACCGGAGGAGCTGGAGCAAGGCTACGGATGGCTCTATGAGCGGCTGTTTTCGCACACATCTATCTGGAGACGCCGTCCCGACGATTGGCGCGCCGTGGCGCCCTATCTAGCGATGTCGTATCTCTACAAGCGCTCCAATCGATTCTGGCATTTGCTGATCAAGCGCCATCTGGTGCATCGCGCCTGGAAACCTCTGGTCGAGCTGACTCGACTCAGGCATTTGCGCTTTCGCAAAAATCTGGCGGCGTACGATGCGCCGGTCGTTCCGCGGGGCAACGTCATAACCGCCGGAGTTTAAGCTCACTCTTCCGGAACAGTCCATTTTTCGCCGCACTGGAATACTTTGAACTGTTGCTCCGGCCGGTGGCCCAGCATGTGCGAGACGAATTCGCTTTCGCGATCCTCGTCGAACGTTGCATAGTGCATAGGCACGATCCAAGCAGCGCCTATATCGGAAGAAAGTTGCGCGGCGTCATTCACCGTCAGGTTCCCGTCGCCGATGGGCAGCAGCGCGACGTTCACATTGAAGGGTCGCAAGTGCGCGGCCAATTCCTGATAAGGAACGCAGTCACCCGCGTGATAAATGGTCCAGCGTCCGAAGCGGATCAAGTAGCCCAAGTAAGGATATCCGCCGGCTGAGGTCCAGTCGAGCCGCGGATGCGCCGAAGGCACCGCATACACGCGACCGTAGAGGTTGTCCTTGAAGTACTCGATGCGCAGCCCGGAATCCGTGGTGGTCATGCGGTTGTAGGGAATGCCGGCGGCATTCGCGGGATCGGCCGCGCTTTTCGGCAGGACCAGCTTCGCGCTCCGGCAGTTCTCCAGCATGGGGCAGATCGAGGGTGCGTCCAGGTGCCCGGGGTGCGCATGGGTCGCGAAAATCATGTCTGCATTCCGGATGTCGCTCGCGGCCAGCGGCGCTGCCATCCGCCGCGTCCGCCCAGGCGGGTCCGATAGACACGGGTCGATATAGAACGTAATGTTGGCGAAGCGCAGCACGAAGCCGGCGTGGCCCAGCCACCATAGGGTGGGCGTGACGGCCAGCGTCTGGTCGATCTCTTCGATCAGCTCGCGGCCACTTTTCGCAGGCCTCTGCATCCTGGGTATTTTATCCTCTTGAGGCACGTTGCAGCCGGTCGCGGATCGCCGTCCAGTCCGGCGCATCCGGCGGAATCTCCACAGCGATCCACGGCCAATTCTCCGCGTCAAGCTGGTGCAGCACTCGATAGAGCTGCGCCGCGTAGGGTCCCGCATCGAGCGGCATGCGCACACTGCGAGCCGCCAGGCCGAGCGCCACCCGCCACACGTAGGCTCCAGTACGATCCGGAAGCTCAGCCGGTCCAGTTACAACGATCAGCCGTGTTCGCGGGCTGTAGTGCTTTTCGTGCATGCCGGGAGATGGATGTGCTGCGCCGGCCTGTACGGCGGCGTGCTCAATTTCGCCTAAGCGAATCATTCCCGGCCGCAGTAACGTGGGTTGGTCACCTTCGATCGCTACTACGGTCGATTCGATTCCCACCGCGGATGGGCCGCCATCGAGAACAGGCACGGCATCGCCGAACGCTGCGCGCACGTGGTCCGCAGTGGTAGGAGAAAGTCCGGTAAAGCGGTTCGCGCTCGGTGCGGCAACCGGCACGCCAGCTTCTTGGATCAGCTCCAACGCAATCGGGTGATTCGGCATGCGCACGCCGACCGTCGGCAATCCTGCTGTTACGCTGGCCGGCACGAGGTCGCGTTTACGCAGCACCATCGTCAACGGCCCCGGCCACCACTGGCGGGCCAACTCGTCGGCGAGCGGGGGCCATTCGGCCACGATCTCCCGGGCCATCTCAATCGATGCCACGTGCACGATCAGCGGACTTGTCTCGGGCCGCCCCTTCATCTCGAATATTTTTTGAACGGCGGCTGGATCGAGCGCGTTCGCACCCAGGCCGTAAACCGTTTCGGTGGGAAATGCGACCAGCCCGCCGCCGCGGAGGATCTGCGCAGCCTCCTTAATCGAGAGGCTCATCTTTATCAGTAGCCGTTTTACCTGTTTTGCGGAATACCAGATAGGAATGGATCAGCGCATCCAGATCGCCATCCAGCACTCGGTCGACGTCGCCGACCGAGAGCTTGGTGCGATGATCCTTGATCAGCCGATAAGGCGCGAGCACGTAACTCCGAATTTGGCTGCCGAAGTTGATCTCGAGCTTGGAATCCTCCATCTTGCGATCCTCGGCGCGCTTCTTGTCCATTTCGTGCTCATAGAGTTTCGCGCGAAGCTGCTTCATTGCGGTAGCCCGGTTCTTGTGCTGGCTGCGCTCACTCTGGCACTGCACCACGATGCCGGTGGACAGGTGCGTCATGCGAATGGCAGAATCGGTGCGGTTGACGTGCTGGCCGCCGGCGCCGGAAGCCCGGAACGTGTCTACACGCAGATCTTCGGGACGAATATCGATCTTGATCTCCTCATCGATCTGCGGATAAACGAACACGGACGCGAACGAAGTGTGGCGGCGCGCGGCAGAGTCGAATGGTGAAATACGGACCAGGCGATGTACGCCCACTTCACTTTGGAGAAGTCCGTAGGCGTTTTCACCGTTGACCTCGAAGGTCGCGGATTTAATGCCCGCTCCCTCGCCTTCCAGCCGATCCGTTTCGACGATCTCAAATTTGTTGCGCTCCGCCCAGCGGTAATACATGCGCAGGAGCATTTCCGCCCAGTCCTGGCTTTCGGTGCCTCCGGCGCCGGGATGAATCGTGACGATGGCGCTTTTCGCGGCGTTATCGCCTGAAAGCAGCATCTGAGTTTCGAGCTTTTCGAGGAAGCCGGAAAAACTCTTGATGTCCCGCTCGAGATCCGCGGAAACGTTTTCGCCTTCACGTCCGAGCTCGAACAGGGTGTCCAGGTCGGAAGTCAGGCCGCATATCTTGGCTTCTTGGGCGATCTGCTCTTCCAGGCGCTTGCGATCCTGCATGATCTTCTGGCTTTTCTCGGGATTCGACCAGAAGTCGGGAGCGTTGATTTGCTCTTCGAGCTTGTTTAGCTGATTTTTTCGGGTGGGCGCGTCAAAGATAGCTCCGCACAGCATCGGCTTGCTGGCGGAGCGTAGTGTATTCGCGTTGCAGTTCGTCGAGGGTCATTCTTTTACGAGTGTACCGTATGCTAGAACTTTCATAGGACATGCGTCCACGGCGATCCCCGCAAGACTGGTTGCTTGAAGCGATCGCCTTCGCAGCGTTGATCGCGACCTTTGCCATGGTGTTCGGGCATTGGCAAAGATTGCCCGCGTTCGCCCGCAGAGGCAGCGGCGCGAGTCTGGTGGTCATGGTGTTTCTCAACGCGGGCGTGTACGTCCTCCTGACCGTAGCCGCGCGCTACCAGCAACTGGTCAATATCCCTTTCGAAGTCGACCGCGAGCGTCCCGAGGTCAAGCAAGTGCTGCTGCGGATGACCATCGTGCTCAAGACCGTTCTGATGGTTCTGCTGGCGGGGCTGCTGTGGATCATCGTGAATACTCCCGTGGGTCGAATGCGGGCCGCGGGACGCGGTTTCCTGGCGATATTTTTGATCGCGATGCTCGCGCCGACGCTGATTTACGTCCGCAAGCTGAGCCGATTCCGCAAGTGAGAGAATGCTAGGTAGTGTCCGAAAACTCCACCAAAACAATACGCGAATCGGCGCGAGGACTGGACTTCAGCCAGGACCTGCTCGCTAAAGGCTGGTATCACAGCTTCGAATTTCCGGACGGCGCCGTCATCGATGGATACATGCCGCTGGCGGTGCAGAAAGAGCGCTACGCCCGCTATCCGATTCCCGACGATCTTCGCGGCAAGCGCGTGCTTGACATCGGCGCCTGGGACGGATGGTTCAGTTTTGAGACCGAGCGGCACGGCGCCCAGACCATCGCCATCGATTGCGTGGAGATCCCGTCTTTCCTGCAAGTCCATCGCCGGCTTGGGTCGAAGGTCGATTACCGTGTGCTCGATTTCTATGAACTGCCGGCGGCAGGTTTGGGCAAATTCGACGTCGTGTTGTTCCTGGGGGTTCTCTACCACCTTCGCCACCCTCTGCTCGCGCTCGAAATCGTTTGCGGTCTGACAACGGACGTGGCGATCGTGGAATCGTTCGTCATCGATGCGGAAACGTGGAGGGAACATCAGGGCGCTATTCCCACACTCGAGTTTTATGAAACGTTCGAGCTTGGCAATCAGTATGACAACTGGAGCGGTCTCACCGTGGCCTGTCTGCTGGCGATGTGCCGGGCGGCGGGATTCGCCCGCGTGGAGCTGATGTACGCAGGAGGCAATTACGCCGGCGTGGCTTGCTACCGTAAGTGGGAAGCGGCTCCTGCACAGCCTGCGAGCGCTCCTCCGGAACTGCTGTTTGTGTCGAACGGGAGAACGCCGGGTAACAGTTTCTCCAGCCGAAAGTCGGAGGAATACCTGGAGTGCGTCTTTCGATCGCCCACCGATCGCGAGGTTAGTCCACAAGATCTGCGGTTGGAGGTCAGCGGCTTCGGCACCCGAGCAATCTACGTGCAACGAAGAGAGGACGGAAGCTGGGCAGCATCTTTTCGCTTGCCGCCCGCGCTGGATCCGGGATGGTATCCTGTGCGCCTTCGATTTGCCGAGACCGGATTTAGCAACGAACTCCGCATCGCGGTAGATCTCCCGGCCGAGCGCCCGGACCAGCTCACAGTCAAAGATGTTTGCGACGGAAAATCTTGGGAGCGTGGGCAGGTCAGTATCGCCGGCGGCGGATTTGTAAGCTTCTGGCTGAGCGGATTGCCGGAGAACCGCAGCGCCCTCGACATGCGCGTGCTGCTCGGAGACATTCCGCTGCAGATCACATGGATCGGGTCGACAGAAAGTAGTGGGTACTCCCAGATCAATGCGAAAGTTCCTCCTGATCTCGCGAAGGGCGCGCACGATTTTCAAATCAGGTTCGCGGGTGTGAGCTCGCAGCCGCAGGTGGTGAGGGTTCTGTAACATGGCCACGGGAGCGCTCGAAGCCCGCCGGCGAATCGACTTCAGCAAAGAACTCGCGGCGAAGGGCTGGTATCACAGCTTTGAGCTTCCGGACGGCACGTTTATCGACGGCTTCATGACCGTCGAACAGCAGAAACGGCGGTACGCCCAGTTTCCAATTCCTGAGGATCTGCGCGGAAAAAGCATCCTCGATATCGGAGCCTGGGATGGCTGGTTCAGCTTCGAGGCGGAACGGCATGGCGCCGGCGTGACCGCGATTGATTGCGTGGAACTGGCAACTTTCTTGGACGTCCACGCGCGGCTGGGATCCAAGATCGATTACCGGATTATGGATTTTTACGAGCTTCCCGACGCCGGTCTGGGAAAGTTCGACATCGTGTTCTTTCTGGGCGTTCTGTACCATGTGCGGCATCCTCTGCTGGCACTGGAAATCGTGTGCGCGCTGACCAAGGACATCGCCATCGTGGATTCGTTCGTCACCGATCCCGACAACTGGAAGGAACACGCGGGCGACATTCCCACCATGGAGTTTTACGAGCTGGATGAACTAGGAAATCAGTTCGGCAACTGGGTTGGTCCGACGGTGCCGTGCCTGCTGGCTATGTGCCGTGCCGCAGGATTCGCGCGCATCGAATTACTCGGCACCGGCGATCACCACGCCGTGGTGGCGTGTTACCGGAAATGGGAACCGCCGCCGGCCGCGCTCTCGGACGACACGCCGGAAGTAGTGACCATCGAAAACGCACGGACCAATGGCATCAACTTTTCCACGCGGAAATCGGAAGAATATCTTACGAGCGTTTTCCATACGGGGCGAAATCCGGTGACGCCGGCGATGCTGCGCCTGGAAGTGAGCAACGGAGTGGACAATTTTGGCGCGGCGGCGCTGTTTGCGAACCCTGAGGGTAACGCCTGGCGAGCGACATTTCACCTTCCGCCGGGCCTCGATCCCGGCTGGCACACCGCGCGGCTGCGGTTTCGCGACAGCGGATTCGGACGGGAGTTCCGGATTGCAGTGGATGTTCCGCCTGTGGCGGAGCGCATCGCCTTGAAAGAAGTATTCGACGGCGTCGCGTGGACCAAAGGCGAGGTGCAGGTCGGCGAGCGCGGCTTCCTGAGCTGCTGGGTAGGCGGGCTGCCCGAGAACGCGGATCGCGCAAATGTCCGCACGTATCTGGGGAATCGGCGTCTGGAAGTGGACTACGTCGGCCAGCCGAACGCGGACGGATACTGCCAGGTGAACGCAGCAGTGCCTGCGAATGTCGCGACGGGCGAACACGAGTTCCGCGTGGAGTGTGCGGGCATACGGTCGGAGGCGATGCTCGTGCGAGGCGTGTAGCTACACACCAGCGCGTTTCCACTGGGGATGGTCAGGATCGACGACAAATTCGAGCTCGTCATGGCATGATGTAAAACACTCTGGGCACAACCAATCCAGTTGAAAACCGCTGAGTTTAGGAGATGGTACACAAACGTAACCAACCGCCTTCGCGTCTGAGATGAACTGTGGCTCGACGTCATCATCTGTCGGCCAAAGCGTAACCCATCCTGCCGTGTGAACAACGTCAGACCACTCCTCTGCGTGCTCGGCAAAGCGGGCCCAGCAGCCGCCGCAGTGATCATGGTTCCATTCTGGTGAGAGCTGCCGGTATTGTTGCCATCGGAACACGAACCCGCGGTAATGCTGCAATGATTTTAGTAAAAGTTCTTTCGTAGCCACGAGCATCAAACCTCCAATAAGTATCCCTTCTTGCCAACATTTTGCGCGCGCGTGGCGCCCATCTGGATCATGGCTCCTTCGGCCTCGTGGATATGGCCACAGAAAAAGTGCGCGGGCTGGTGCTTCTCGATAAACTCGCGCACCGCGCGGCTGCCGGCGTGAAGACCCGCTTTAACGCGGTCGAGATCGGTGTTGAGCGGGGGCGCGTGGCAAATCAGCACGGACGGTTTCCAGCCTGCAAACTTCTCCAGCCGCGCAGCCATTTCCTCCTCCGAATATTCGCCCGGTGTGTCGAAAGGCGTGGGCGTCGAGTAGCCCAGGCCAGCCACATGGTCCCCCCCGATTTCGAGCGTCCCGCCGTGAAAGTTGACGAATCCATGACGCTCGCAGAAATCGGCAATATTTCTCTCAGACTCATGATTTCCGGGCAGCACATACATGTGCTCCGCGCGGCGCTTCATCGGCTCGGCCATTTTGTCCAGGCCGCGGGCCCAGCTCACCAGGTCGCCGGCCGCGAAGTAATAGTCGGCGTCGATGTCCATGAGCTTTTCCAGGGCACGTGCGTCATTGTGGAGGTCGGAAAAAATCAGAAGGCGAGGCATAGCGGATTAGGTGAGTTTAATCGACGGGTTCAGATACCATAGTAGTAGCGTTGCTTCATGTCAGAAGATCCAATACAACCTAACGTAAATAGCTGGCTGGAAGACGAGCTTCTCCAGCAATATAGACACGATCGTAAAACGGTAGATGCCACCTGGACGCCGGTCTTAGAAGGCAACGGGCACACTGCTGCGCCAGCCGGGAAAGCTGCCGCAGTGGCCGAGCCGCCTCGTGCGCTGACTGTGCGTTCGCCAGAAGCGCCTCTGGTTGTGGTTGCCGAAGGCGATCAACTCATTCCACTGCGTGGCCCTGCGCTGCGCATTGCCGAGAATATGGCGGCCAGCCTGACGATTCCTGTCGCCACCAGCCAGCGTGTGATGCCCGTGAAGGTGATCGACGAGAACCGGCGGTTGATTAACCAGCATCGCGCTGCCGCGGGGCAGACCAAGCTTTCGTATACGCATCTGGTGGCGTGGGCCATCGTGCGCGCGATCGAAGCGGTCCCTGCAATAAACCAGGCGTTCTCCGAGCGCGGCGAAGAGTCGTTCCGCATCGCCCGCGGGCACGTCAACCTCGGCATCGCGGTGGACGTGGCGGGCAAGGATGGCTCGCGGTCACTGAAAGTTCCGTGCATCAAGCGCGCGGAAGGCATGAACTTCGCGCAATTCGTCGCTGCCTACGATGACCTGGTGGCGCGCGCGCGCTCCAATAAGCTGACCGTTGCCGATTTTGAGGGTGTGACGATTTCGCTGACCAATCCGGGGACTGTCGGCACGGTGGGTTCGATCCCGCGGTTGATGCCCGGGCAGGGCGCGATCATCGCCACGGGCGCCATCGATTATCCGCCGGAGTATCGCGGCGTGCCGGAAGACGTGCGCTCTTCCATGGGCCTGAGCAAAGTGATGACGATGACCTGCACCTACGATCATCGGGTGATTCAGGGCGCCGAGTCGGGCATGTTCCTGGCAAGAGTGCAGGCGCTGCTCGAAGGGGAGGACGGATTTTACGGCCAGGTCTTCCGCGATCTCGCGATTCCCGCGCAGGCCTGGCGGTGGCAGCCGGATCAAGCCGCGGCTCCGATGGTCAGCGCCGATCCGCTTAAACAGGCTGGTGTGGCACGGCTGATCCAAGCCTGGCGCGAGCGCGGGCATCTGGTCGCGGATATCGATCCGCTGGGCTTGCCGCGTCCATCGTACCCGGATCTGGAGCCTTCGGCACACGGGCTAACGATCTGGGATCTGGATCGCACCTTTCACGCCGAATCATTCGGCGTGCTGCCATTGCGCGCACTGATCGACCGTCTGCGAAACATCTATGCGGCTAAGACCGGCGTGCAATACATGCACATCGATAGCCCAGAGGAACGGAGCTGGATCCAGCAGCGCTTGGAATCGGCCGCGGATCAATTCGCGCTGGATGCGGCGACGCAGCGCCGCATTTTGAAGGAACTCGTCCTGACCGACGGATTCGAAGGGTTCCTGGATAACCGCTTCAAGGGGCATAAGCGCTTTTCGATCGAAGGCGGCGAGACCATGCTCGCGATGGTCGAGGAACTGCTGGAACGGGCCGCCCCGGCGGGCGTGCAGGAGATCGTGATCGGCATGGCGCACCGCGGGCGGCTGGCGGTTCTCGCCAACCTGATCGGCAAAGGCGTGGCGCAGATTTTTTCGGAATTCGAGGGCGATATCGAGTCCGAGGTCGGCGAGGGCACCGGCGACGTGAAGTATCACCTGGGCGCGAGCAACGTCCGGCAGATGTCCAGCGGTCAGGAGATTACCGTCTCGGTCGCCGCAAATCCGAGCCACCTGGAAGCCGTGAATCCGGTGGTGGAAGGCATCGTACGCCCCAAGCAGGATCGTCTGGGCGACGCCAAACGTGAGCGCGTAATTCCGGTACTTATCCACGGTGACGCAGCGATGTCGGGGCAAGGGATCGTGGCGGAAACCCTGAATTTCAGTCAAGTGGGAGGGTATACCACGGGCGGAACGATTCACCTGGTGATCAACAACCAGGTCGGATTCACGACCAATCCGAACGAGGCACGGTCGTCTACGTATTGCACGGACGTGGCGCTGGGAATTCAGGCTCCCGTGTTTCACGTGAACGGCGATGATCCCGAAGCCTGCGTGGCCGCCATGGAACTGGCTTTCGAATACCGCCAGCGATTCCACAAAGACGTGGTGCTGGATATGGTCTGCTATCGCAAGCACGGCCACAACGAAGGCGACGATCCCAGCTACACGCAGCCGCTGATGTATCAGAAAATCCAGAACCACAAACCGGTGGCGGATCTGTACGCCCAGCGCCTGATTCACGACGGTGTGGTCACCCCGCAGGAAGTCGCCGGCTGGCAGGAAGCGCAGAAGAAGCAGCTCTACGAAATCTACGACAACACGCAGAAGGTCAAGGAGCAGTTCGAGCTGCACGAGATGAGTCCCATCCCGGCCGAGGGCATGCCGACGGATTTGCCTCCCACGGCGGCGGATCGCGCGGTATTGCACCGGATCATCGACGGCATAACCACATTCCCCGCGGATTTCCATTTGCACCCGAAGCTGGCTCGCTTTATCGAGCGCAGGAAGCAAGCGCACGAGGGTCCGCACGTAGATTGGGCTCTGGCCGAGACCCTGGCATTCGGAAGCCTGGTGGTGGAGGGAACGCCCGTCCGGCTAAGCGGACAGGATAGCGGGCGCGGCACCTTCAGCCAGCGTCATGTGCAGTTTCACGACGCGGAAACGGATCGCGTGTATGCGCCGCTGCAGCACCTCGCGGCTAACCAGGCGAGCTTTGAGGTGTACAACAGCCCGCTGAGCGAGTTCGGCATCGTCGGTTTCGAGTTCGGCTACAGCGTGGCGGACCCGCTCACGCTAGTCCTGTGGGAAGCGCAATACGGCGACTTCGTGAACGGCGCGCAGATAATCATCGACCAGTTCATTTCCGCGGCGGAATCCAAGTGGGGGCAACCCAGCGGAATCGTGCTGCTGCTGCCGCACGGGCAGGAAGGCGGCGGGCCGGAACATTCCAGCGCTCGTCTGGAGCGTTTCCTGCAACTCTGCGCCGAAAACAATATGCAGGTGGCATATCCCACCACGCCGGCGCAATATTTTCATCTTCTGCGGCGGCAGATGCGCGGCGGAGCGGATCGGCGAGGATTGCGGAAACCTCTGGTGGTGATGACGCCCAAGAGCCTGCTGCGCCATCCCAAAGTGGTTTCGACCGTGGAAGAGCTGTCCAGCGGCGTGTTTCTGCCGGTGCTGGACGACACTCGCGTAAGCGATCCCGCCCGTGTGACCCGCATTCTGGCATGCACCGGCAAGATCTATTACGAGCTCCTGGCGGCGCACGAAACGCGTGGCGGCGATTTCGCCATCGTCCGTCTGGAGCAGCTGTATCCTTTTCCGCAGGCCGAATTCGCGGAAGTCTTGCGGCGGTATCCTGCGGCGCAGCACGTCGTTTGGGTGCAAGAGGAGCCGCGCAACATGGGAGCGTGGGCGTTCGTGCGCGGCCATATTCAGCCGATGCTGGGCGCGAATCAGGCCATTGGATACGCGGGACGGCCGCGCAGCGCGAGTCCGGCGCCGGGCTCGCCCAAAGTGCACCAGCGTGAGCAGACTCAACTGATTGAAGCCGCCTTCGCAGCGCCGACAGTGGCGCGTTTGGGACGAAAGCGGCTGATTCGCAGAAGAAAAGAACGGTAGGAGTCTGGGGGACAGCCAGCCGATTTCCGCTCGCCGCTGCTGACTCAGTTGGACTCGTTCTTCGAAATCGGAGGCTGTCCCCTGTTCTCTCGTGCGAGCTTGGCCGTTGTGATCGCCTGACCCAGATGGCGCTGCGTGTGTTCGGCGACGTGCACCAGTAGGCCAAGCACCGTCGACGGCAGACGCTTCTTCCCGATATAACGCGGCTCGTCAAGTGTTGCGGCGCCGATCTCACGTATCCGCCGCTCGGCATCACTCAGCTTCGCATCAATATCGCTGAGCAGTTCGGGCAGCGTTGCGCCGGGGTCGCCTTCCTGCTTGAGTGTGGCGATCTGGGTGTCGGTCAGTTGATCTCCGCACAGATACGTCACCAGCCGATCCACGCTATGGGCGATGTGGCGCAGATGGAAACCGAGCGATGGAAGCGATCCGGTGCGGCGCCAGACATCCTCAGTCGTCAGACCTTCGGTGTAGCGAGCCAAGTCCTCACGCACCTGCGCGAAGGAGTGAAATACGGGCATCAGGTGCGGCGGAACGCCTTCGATGGGTCCGCGAAGCCATGGTTCTGGATTCATTGAGCAGCGGCCTCCACAGGCGCGGATTGCGCGCTTTCATTGCCAGTCAGATCCACCGCGGAAACAGTGTAGCGATACTTCTTCCCGGATTCAATCTTCGAATCGCTGAAGGTGGGCGCCTCAATCAATGACGCGACCTTTTGGAAGGGTCCGTTGTCTGCCGCGCGGAAGACGTTATAGCCGCGAAAATCCGCTTCGGTATTGCGCGTCCAGGCGAGCTCGATCGACTGCGGAGTGGGCACCGCCGACAAACCCTCGGGAACCGCCGGCGAAAACGTATCCGTCGGAGTGATTTCGCCTGCTTCGGAGACCACGCTCCACTGTTTGTCACCCGCGATGGTCTGCACCATGTAGCGGTAGCGAGTTCCGTAGATCGTGGAATCATCCAGATAGCTCGGGACGTCGGAATCGGCGAGCGGCTGCGGCTGGCCATCGCCTTCCGCGCGGAAGATGCGATAGCGCGGACCCGGCCCGGTCCAGGTGAGCTCGACTCCGCGTCCGACATTCTGCGCTTTCGGGATGGTAGGCGGGGCAAGCGGCCGAATCACTTCGAGGGACGCGGGATTCGACCACGCCGACGGCTTCCCTTTGGGACCCGTGGCGCGCACAGACAGCAGAATGGTCTTGCCGATCCAATCTCGCGCCGGGACCTGACTAATGACGGGTCCGGGCTTGCTAATCGGCAGTGCCACGAGTTTGCCGTCGGAGGCGTTTTCCACAACACGGAGTTCGATAGAACGAACACTGGTTAGGGGAAGGTTCTCCGTGGTCTTGTCGGGCAAGGTGAACTCGATTTCAATGTTGTCGCCGTATTCCCAGGCGCGAAAATCGCGGATCGTGGCCGGAATATCGAGGGTCGGAGGCATTGGCGGGCCGACATAGCCGCATGCAGACAGCACGGCTGCGCCAAACAAAGCCAACCAAGCCTTCACAGAATATACCGGCTGAGATCCTGATCTTTGACGATGTCCGCTAGTTGCTTGCGCACGTAGGCGATGTCGACTTTCACGTTTTTCTTCTTCAGATCCGGACCATCGAAGGACACGTCTTCGAGCAGTTTTTCAAGAATGGTGTGCAGGCGTCGCGCACCGATATTTTCCGTCGACTCATTCACGCGCGCCGCGAATGCAGCGATCTCGCCAAGCGCGTCTTCGGTAAACGTGAGCTTGATGCCCTCAGTGTCGAGCAGCGCCTGATATTGCTTGATCAGCGCATTTTTCGGCTCTTTCAGAATGCGAATGAAATCGGCCTCGGTCAGCGATTTCAGCTCGACGCGGATGGGGAAGCGGCCCTGCAATTCGGGAATCAAGTCGCTGGGTTTCGAAACGTGAAACGCGCCCGCAGCGATAAACAGGATGTGATCCGTGCGGACAAAACCGTAACGTGTGTTGACGGTAGTTCCTTCCACGATCGGCAGAATATCGCGCTGCACGCCCTCGCGGCTCACATCCGGACCATGGCCGCCTTCGCGACCGGCGATTTTATCGACTTCGTCCAGGAAAATGATGCCGCTGCGCTCCACGCGCTCGATAGCTGTCCGCGTGACCTGGTCCATGTCGACCAGCTTCTGCTCTTCTTCCTGAACCAGATAATCAATGGCCTCGCCGACGCGCATCTTGCGCTTGCGGGTGCGCCCTGAAAATAGACCCGGCAGCACATCCTTGAGGTTGATGTCCATCTCCTCGATGCCGGTGGCGGTAGTGACCTCGAATGATGGGCCTCGCTCGCGGACGTCGATTTCCACGATGCGATCGTCCAGCTTGCCGGAGCGGAGTCGCTCGCGGAGTTTTTCGCGGGTGCGCTCAACGCTATCGCTTTCCTCGGGCTGCGCCGGCATCAGTAGATCGAGCAGGCGCTCTTCGGCGTTGCGCTCGGCGCGATCTTCCACTTCCGCCAGGCGCTCTTCGCGGACCATGTCGATCGAGATCTCGACCAGATCGCGAATCATCGATTCGACGTCACGGCCAACGTAGCCGACTTCGGTGAACTTGCTTGCCTCTACTTTGAGAAAAGGAGAATTAGCCAGCTTCGCCAGACGCCGCGCAAGCTCGGTCTTACCGACGCCGGTAGGGCCGATCATCAGGATGTTCTTGGGCATGACCTCATCGGCCATTTCCGGGTCGAGCTTCTGGCGGCGGATGCGGTTACGTAAAGCGATGGCGACCGCGCGCTTGGCATCAGCCTGGCCGATGACGTACTTGTCCAGTTCGCGAACGATCTCGCGCGGGGTCAGCTCGTCGAGCAGCGGCGTATCCTCGGCGGCTTGAGCAGGAAGATAGATGACCATCAGCCCAGCTCCTCGTAAAGCACGGATTCATTGGTGTAGATACAAATTTTGCCTGCTATGATCATGGATTTTTCCACGATGTCGCGGGCCGAAAGCTTGGTGTTCTCGATCAGCGCGGTGGCGGCGGATTTAGCGTAAGCGCCGCCCGAACCGATGGCGGCCACTGCTTCGTCGGGCTCGATCACGTCGCCGTTGCCACTGAGCAAGTAGGTTGTGTCCTTATCGGCGACGAGTAAGAGCGCCTCCAGATGACGGAGAGAACGGTCTGTTCGCCATTCCTTCGCCAGCTCGACGGCAGCTCGCGCAAGATTGCCATTATGCTGCTCGAGTTTGGCTTCGAACCGGCCAAATAGGGCGAACGCATCCGCGGTGGAACCCGCGAACCCGGCTAGAATCTTGCTGTTGTACAGCCTGCGGAGCTTTTTCGCGGACGACTTCAGCACTTCGGAGCCCAGGGTCACCTGGCCGTCGCCCGCCATGACCACCTTGCCGTCGCGCCGAACGCACAACACGGTTGTGGAGCGGATTTTCTGTTTCATGTGTGAACTTTTAGTGTATACGCTCCAAGATTGGTCATTGCTGGATCAGCAGGTTACCGGCGCGGTCTACGTGAAATCGCCAGCCCCCCGGCACGAGGGTGGTGGATCCGTAATCGAGCACCAAGGCCGGTCCCGGGCGCTGGGCTGCCGTCAGTTGCTCGCGATTCCAGACCGGAACGCGGCGCCAGGAGCCGATCCACACGCGTCTAAGTTCGGCCGTGCCCGTTTGCGTAGGTGGGCGGACCAGCCGCGGCTTGGGTGACGCGGCTCGGGCACGCACACGAATGGTGACTACTTCCACTTCGCGCTTCGGCAGCGAATACCCGTAAATCCGCGCATGCTCCCGATGAAACAATGCAAAGCCTTGATTTGCCGCCTTCCAGGGAACGCTTAGCTCGTAGCTTTGGCCGCGATACCGGAGGTCGGCGGAGCGCTCTATATGCGCCCGGGGCGATTCGCGGCGCGCGCGTAGCTCCAGAGCTTCAAAGTTGTTTTCAATGTTGTCGTGTCCGAGCACACCCGCGGCGTAGTCGCGCACGGCATCCGCCATCAGCATTCCCAGCGCGGACAGCGCTCCCGCGTATTGAGGCACAATCACCGAACGGATCCCCAACTGTGTGGCAATATCGCAGGCGTGGAGCCCGCCGCATCCGCCGAAAGCCACCAGAGCGAATTCGCGGGGATCGTAGCCGCGTTCGACCGAGACTACGCGAATTGCTCGCTCCATGTTGGAGTTGGCGACGCGTAACATGCCGCCCGCGGCGGCCGTCCGATCGAGCTTAAGGCGGCGGGCAATCCGATCAATGGCAGCGGCGGCCCGATCCGCATCCACGCGCATGCGGCCGCCAAGCAGTGACTGAATACGGCCCAGCACCACGTGAGCGTCCGTTACTGTAGGCTCCGTTCCGGAGCCATAACAAGCCGGACCGGGGTCGGCACCAGCGCTCTCCGGACCGACCCGGAGAAGCCCGCCTGCATCCACGCGGGCGATGGAGCCACCGCCTGCGCCTACCGTGTGAATATCGAGCATCGGCACGCGAATCGGGAAGCCGTCGACGTAGGCTTCGGTGGTTTCGCGCGCGGCCCCGTCGGCCAGGCTCACATCGGTGGAAGTGCCGCCCATATCGAAGCCCAGGATCTTTCGGAATCCGCTGCGGCCCCCGGTTTCCATGGCGCCCACGACGCCTCCCGCCGGGCCCGACAGCACGGTGCGCACGGCATGACGGCGAGCTTCGCGGGCGGAAAGGAATCCGCCATTCGATTGCATGATGGCGATCTGGAATCGGCGCGCGCTCTCCAACTCGCCCAGATACGATTCCATAAGCGGGCCGACGTAGGCGTTTACGGCCGTGGTGGAGCTGCGCTCGTATTCGCGGAATTCGGGGCTGACTTCGTGGGAGGCGCAGATATACATTTCGTTCTGTTTCAGAGCCGCGAGCACTGCACGCTCATTGGCTGGGTTTTGATAGGCGTGCAAGAAGCAGATCGCGATCGAGCGGACTCCTGAGCGCTTGATCCGTGTGGTCAGGCGCTTGAGCTCGGCCGCAGTTGGGCGGCGCGCGATGGTTCCATCGTGATAAATACGCTCGTTGACGCCGAAGCACAGATCGCGCGGGATCAATGGCCGACGGGGCGTGGGCGTGAGGTTGTACAGCTCGGGGCGGTTCTGGCGGCCGATCTCCAGAAGATCCTCGAAGCCGGCGGTGGTGACCAACGCTGTCCGCGCGCCTTTGCGCTCGAGTAACGCGTTGGTGGCGACGGTAGAACCGTGGACCACATCGACTTTTTGTTTATTCCTGGCCGCCTGTTCGAGCCCTGCGAGGATCACTTTCGCTGGTGAGAGCGGGTTCGACCGAAGCTTGAACGTCTCCAGGCGGCCGTCGTCGTGAAGAACCACGAAATCGGTAAACGTGCCGCCGGCGTCAACTCCGATGCGCATTAACTCACGATTGTAACTTCCGCCTTATGGTGGATGGCATCATAGAAGTAAGTGATCCTCCTCCGGGGTGTTTCCAAAACATTTGAGGGAAAGCGTAAGGTAACAGCGCTCGAAGGGATCGATCTGTCGATCGCCAAGGGCGAGATGGCATCGCTGGTGGGGCCGTCGGGATCCGGAAAATCAACCATGCTGAACCTGATTGGCGGGCTGGATCGGCCCACGCGGGGCGAGGTCGAGCTGGACGGGCAGCCGCTCTCGAAACTCAGCGACGACGAGCTCACGCGCGTGCGGCGCGACAAAATCGGGTTCATTTTCCAGTTCTTCAACCTGCTGCCGACGCTGTCGTGCCTGGAAAATGTGTCTCTGCCTCTGCATCTTCGCGGCTGGCCCCGCAAGAAGGTCGAGGAGCGCGCCCGGGAGTTACTCGACACCGTCAAGCTCGGCGCACGCGTGGATCACCTGCCGGACGAGCTCTCCGGTGGTGAGCGCCAGCGCGTGGCGATCGCGCGTGCTCTGAGCGTGTATCCCCCGATTCTGCTTGCGGATGAGCCTACCGGGAACCTGGATACCCAGACCGGAGCTGAGATCCTGAATCTGATCCACGATTTGCACGACCGCCTGGGAGCGACGGTGTTGGTGGTTACGCACGACAAGACGGTGGCGGAGAGCTGCTCGCGTACGATCCAACTGCGCGACGGCCGGGTGTTCGCCGACACACGTCGGGAAGAAGTTAGCCGATGATTCTGCTGCGGCTGATCAGTTTGCCCTACGCGCGCAAACATCTGCTCCGATGTTTGCTGACCACGGCTGGGATCGTACTTGGGGTGGGCGTTTTCGTGGGGATGCGCACCGCTAATAGGAGCGTGCTGGCGGCGTTCAACCAGACCATCGATCGGATTGCGGGCGCGGCGCAGCTCCAGGTATCGGCGGGCGAGGCCGGATTTGACGAAGATGTGCTGGATCAGGTTCGCAGCCTGCCCGAGGTTCGAGCGGCCGCTCCGGTAATTGAGGCCACAGTCGCCACCGACAAGAGGAATCTCCTGATTCTGGGGGTCGACATGCTCGGCGACCGCAGCATCCGCAGCTACGATCTGGAGGGGGACGATCAGGCCATCGATGATCCGTTGATATTTCTCGCACAGCCCGATTCTTTGATGGTGACCAAGAAGTTCGCCGACGAGCGAGGGCTCGCGGTCAACAGCCGGCTGCCCATGCGCACCATGCAGGGAGACCAGGTGTTTACGGTGCGCGCGATCATGAAGCCGGGCGGCTTGGCGAACGCCTTCGGCGGCGATCTTGCGATTATGGACATCTATGCCGCGCAGAAGATGTTCGGTCGCGGGCGAAAGTTCGACCGGATCGATATCGCACTCGGAGAAGGCACGGTTCTCGAAGATGCCACCAGGAAATTGCAGGCGTTGCTCGGCTCCGGCTTTCAGGTAGAACCGCCCAGCTCGCGCGGGCAGCAGTTCGAATCGACCTCGCGGATGTACGCGCTGGCTTCGAACATCACCAGCGTGTTTGCGCTGTTTATCGGGATGTTCATCATCTACAACACGTTCGCGATCGCAGTGACGGAGCGGCGAGCAGAGATCGGAATTCTGCGCGCACTGGGAGCAACACGCGGCCAAATCCGGACGCTGTTTCTGGCGGAAAGCGCGTTGGCGGGGCTGGCGGGAACGAGCGTGGGAGTGTTGTTCGGCATCCTGATGGCACGCGCGATGGCGGGGTACATCGGCGGCCTCCTCACCGAAGTTTACGGCGTCGCGCAGAGCCCGGGCGATCTTACTCTGGATCCGTGGCTGATCGGGACGGCGGTGGCGATGGGGCTAGTCACGAGTCTGGTGGCGGCGGTGATCCCGGCGCGCAGCGCGGCGCGCGTGGATCCGGTGAAGGCGCTGCAGAAGGGCGGATATCAGTCGCTGGGAGAGGGCGAAAACCGTGCGCGACGCCGGTGGGCGATGGCCTTCGGAGTGGCTTCGGTGGTGGCGTTCGTATTCAGCCGTTTCGGCATCATGACGTATGTGGGATTCGTGCTGGCGATTCTCGCGGCCGTGCTGCTCTCGCCGGCCATGTCTTTCCGGCTGGCGCGGGCTCTACGTCCCCTCTTAGCGGGACTGAGACCGGTGGAAGGAGCGCTGGCGGCGGACAGCCTGATTCAGGCTCCTCGGCGTACATCGGGCACGATTGCCGCGCTGATGTTGTCGCTCGCGCTGGTGATTTCACTGGGAGGACTGGCTCGCGCCAGCTATGATTCACTGGCGGAGTGGATGCGCATCGCCCTGAATCCGGATTTCTTCGTGACCACCGCCGAAACGCTCTCTTCGCGAAGCTTCGTGTTCCCCGGATCTCTGGCGGACGGCCTGCGCGCCATTGATGGCGTGGCCGAGGTGCAGCCCGTGCGCAGCGTGCGCGTGATGGTGAAGAATGCTCTGATCATGGTGATCGCGGGCGATATCGGGAACATCGCCAAGCGCGTGCACTTGCCTCCAGTGGAAGGGAACTCGGAGGAAATGTACCGGCTGGCGGCCGAGGAGAAAGGCGTGGTCGTTTCGGCGAATTTCGCGCGGCTGCATGACGCGCACATGGGCGAGGTACTGGAGATTCCCGCGCCGGCCGGGATCCTGCGTTTGCCGATTGTGGGTGTGGTGGACGATTTTTCCGATCAGCAGGGGACTTTGCTCCTCAACCGAGGCCTTTTCATCCGCTACTGGCACGACGATTCGGTGAACGTGTTCCGCGTGTATGTCACTCCGGGCGCTGATGCGGCGCAAGTCCGGCAGCGCATCCTTCAGGCATTCGGCGGCCAGCAGAGGTTGTTCGTACTGACCAACCGCGAAGTGCGCGATTTCATTACGCGCCTGACGGACCAATGGTTCGGGTTGACCAACGTGCAAACAGCGGTGGCGGTGCTGGTGGCGATCCTGGGCATCGTCAACGCACTCACGGTCTCGATCACTGATCGACGGCGCGAACTGGGCGTGCTGCAAGCGGTGGGGGGGCTGCGGAACCAGATCCGGCATACGATCTGGATGGAGGCGATTGCCATCGGGATCATCGGTGTGGCGCTGGGCTTGGCTCTGGGCGCGGTCCAACTGTTTTACAGCATCGAGATCGCGCGCCGGGATCTGGTCGGCATCAGCATCACGTACGCGTATCCCTTTCAGACGGCGCTGATACTGATTCCGGTGATTCTGGGATCGGCGTTGCTGGCCGCGCTGGGTCCGGCGGAGAGCGCAGTGCGCGGATCGTTGATCGAGGCCCTGGAGTATGAATAAGGTTTTCTTGCTGGTTGCGTTGACCGCGCCACTTTTCGCGCAGGATCCTCGGCAGATCATTCTTGAGGTTCAGAAGCGCCAGCACTCGGATTCACAACGCTACGAGGGAACGCTGGAGGTGATCAGCCAGGGTAACCAGGTGGCCACCAAGCGCTGGGTGTATCAGCGCATCGGATCGTTCGGAAACAGCAAAGCGATTCTGCGGTTCACGGCCCCGGCCGAGGTGAAAGGCGTGGGCTTGTTGATCGTGAATCATCCGGATCGCGCGAGCGACCAGTGGATGTGGCGGCCGGCAATCGGCCGGGATCAAAGGATCGCTCTGCAGGACCGCTCGACGCGCTTCTTCGGTACGGATTTCAGCTTCGAGGATCTGGAGGAGCGCGACGTCGACCAGTACGATTACAAACTGCTGGCGGATGAAGGAGCGATGTGGAAAATCGAATCGCGGCCGCGGAAATCGTCGCAGTATGAGTATTCCTACTTCTGGATTAAGAAAGACAACTACACGTTCGTAAAAATCGAAGCCTACGGCAAGAAAGGCCTGGTGCGGACCATCGATTACAAGAATTACGAGCAGATCAAGGGAATCTGGACCGCGCGGGTGACCGAGGTGTACGACGTGGCGCGTAAGAGCCGCACGATTCTCAAGTACGAGAAGCTGGAATACAACCTGCCGATGAAGGACGACGATTTCACGTTGCAAGCACTTCGCCGCGATTTATGATCGATGCCGGCGCGCTGTTGTTTGTTCTCCTCGCGCAGCAGTTCGAACAACGCGGATTTATTGAGAACCGCGCCGTTGTGTATCCCCAGACTGCGCCGAATGACAGCGGACATTTAGTCGACGAACTTTTACTCCGCGAAGAGGCGTCCTACAAGTTCGCGCCCTGGCTGACGGTCAGCGGCGCGTTCGACGCGCGCACCGATTCGCATCGACAAACCGCACGCGAGTGGGTCCTGGACGCGGACGACCGAAGCATCCAGCGTCCTCCTTTCTCTGTACGACGTTTAAGTGCCACGATTCATCGCGGCAAGGTTACGGCAGTGATCGGGCGGCAGTTGGTCCGGTGGGGCAAGACGGACATTCTCAATCCCACAGACCGATTCGCACCCAAGGATTATTTATCGAGCGTCGTGGATGCGGATGTCCTGGGAGTATCAGCGGCGCGGTTCACGTATGAGTCGGGCGGCGATACGATCGATCTGGTGTGGCAGCCGTGGTTCACTCCCAGCCGTACGCCGTTGTTGAACCAGCGCTGGACGGCGCTGCCGGCAGAGGCCGCGGGCGTGTCGCTCAAAGATGCAGGGGCGCGCTATCCGGGCGGATCGCAGTATGGGGCTCGCTGGAATCACATCGGGTCGGGGTATGAGTACTCGCTCTGTTTTTTTGACGGGTATCAGAATCTGCCGTCGTTCGACGCCGTCTTTAGTCCGTTACCGGAGGCCGTTGCGCCGTTGATTAACGTGTCGCGTACCTATCCGAAGCTGCGGTTGTACGGAGGCGATGCGGCAGTTCCGCTGCGATGGCTCACGGTCAAAGGCGAAGCGGCCTACTTCACTTCTTCGACACCGGGGGCGGAAGAATACGCATTGTACGTGATCCAGCTCGAACGTCAGGTGAAGGAATGGTCGTTCGTGGGCGGATACGCAGGCAGCGTCGTGACGCGCGACGCCGCTTCGCCGCTGCAGTTCGCACCGGACCGTGGGTTTGCGAAGTCGTTCGTCGGGCGCGCTGGATTGACCATCGACGCGAATCGCAGTCTGGCGATCGAAACGGCGGTGCGGGCCGGCGGATCGTTTGTGCGTTTCGAATACTCGCAGTTGTTCGGCCAGCACTGGCGGGCGACAGGCGGGATTGCATGGATCCGCGGCGACATGGGTGATTTTATCGGCCAGTATCGGCGGAATTCGTACGGGTCGCTGGCGATCCGGTATAGCTTTTAAAATTTCGCTCGCACAACGGAGCTCGGTCCGAACTAGACAGGTCGAGGTCCTGCCGGTTGGGGAGACGGACCGGCCCTGTGCGAGCTTCTGAACACTTAGGTTGAGGGACAATGTTGGTATGTCGCTGACCGCATCAACCATGATGGAACTGGGGACCGAGATCCCTTCGTTTTCCTTGCCGGACGTGCGCACCGGGAAGATGGTGCGGGTTCCGGAACAATGTGCTCCGGGACCGATTCTGGTTATGTTTATCTGCCGGCACTGCCCTTATGTGATCCATGTGAAGAGCGAGCTGGCGAGGATCGGCAGGGATTACGCGGGCAAAGTGGCGATCATTGCGATTTCGTCCAATGATGCCGGATATGTGGCCGACGATTCTCCGGAGCGGCTCAAACAGATGGCCGAGGAGGAGGGATTCGCCTTTCGGTTGTGCTACGACGAGACGCAGGAAGTCGCTACGAGTTTCTCCGCGGCCTGCACGCCGGATATTTTCCTGTTCGATAAGGACCGAAAGCTTGCGTATCGCGGGCAGATCGACGGCAGCAGACCGGGCAACACGGTTCCAGTGGACGGTCGCGATTTACGAGCAGCGATGGACGCGCTTCTTAATGGTGCTCGCCCTGCAGCCGAGCAGCGGCCGAGCACCGGATGCAATATCAAGTGGAAAGCCGGAAAGCAGCCGGTCTATTATCACAGCGCGCTTCGTCAAGAAATGACCAGGAAGCGATGAGCCGCTTTGCAGTATTGCTGTTCGCCGCCGTTGCCTGGGGACAAGCTCCTAAGGAATACACCATCGAAGTGGTCGCCAACGGTATGCGCTTCGCCGATGGACCGGTATGGTCGCTCGAAGATTTTCTGCTGTTCAGCGACACGGTCACGGATAAGCAGCATAAGTTCATTCCCGGAAAAGGCGTTTCCGAGATCGGCAGCCACACGGGCGGTACTGCGGGCAACGCATACGACGAGAAGGGCAGTCTTTATACCTGCGAATTCCGCGAGCGGCGCATCACACGCACGGCGAAGAACGGCAAAGTCGACGTGATCGCGGCGCGCTTCGAAGGCAAGCGTCTCAACGCACCGAATGACGTGGTGGTGCGGCGCGATGGCAACGTGTATTTCACCGATCCGGCGTTCGGCAATCAGGAAGATACGCGGGAGCTGGACTTTTACGGCGTGTTTCGCGTGACGACGCGTGGACAGACCGAAGCCATCGCGAAGTGGAAAACCCGGCCGAACGGGCTGGCGCTTTCTCCCAACGGCCGCACGCTGTATGTGTCAGATTCCGACGGGCAGTCGATTCACTCCTTCGATCTGGATCGCGCAGGAGTGGCATCGAATGAGCGCGTGGTGGTTTCGAAGATTGCGGGCGTGCCCGCGGGCCTGCGCACGGATGAGATGGGTAATATTTACGTCGCCGCCAAGGACGTGCTGGTGTATTCGCCGCAAGGCGAGCTGGTCCGCACTATTAGAATCGGGGAAACGCCATCTAATCTTGCGTTCGGCGATCCGGATTTCTCCACGTTGTTCGTGACTGCGCGGACGTCGGTATATCGCATCCGCTTGGGAGTGAAGGGGGCGGTGCCGTATTCTCCCTAAAGTTTCTCGTCGCAAATCTTCCGGCTCCAAATCTTCCCGACGAAGATATCCCGCGCATCCTTTGCCGGGGGTCGGTGCGTTGATTTTCCGAGGACGTGGGAAGCGCGGGCCGATCCTGCTGGTGGAACGCGGCGGGCATCCGTTGAAAGGCTACTGGTCGCTGCCAGGCGGGCTGGTGGAGACGGGCGAAAGTCTCGATGAAGCGGTGCGGCGCGAAATACTGGAGGAAACGGGACTACGAGTGAAACCCGTGGAGATGTTCGGAGTTTTCGAGCGGGTGATGAGGGACGCGCGCGGCCGCGCCGAGTATCATTACTTGCTTCTCGACTACGTGTGCAAGATCACAGGCGGAAAGCTTCAGGCGGGCGATGACGTGGCGCGCGTCGAATGGGTCCGCCGCGAACGTTTGGGAGACTATCAGATGACGGAAGGTACTCGCGAGGTCATCGAGCGGGCATATTCTGGTGCAAGCCGAAAACGCACTTGAGCCAGGGGTAAACGCACTCGAGTTTGACGCCTTGCGGGCGCTGCTCGGTCGCTACGTCCGCAGCCCCCTGGGGCAGGCGGAGCTACTTGGGGTAAGACCTCTGGCGAACCGCGCCGATATCGAAAGCGCCCTGGCTGACGCCGCCGAAGCGATCGATTATTTGCGCGCGGCTTCAAATCCTCAACCTGCCGGCCGTGGAGCGGCCATTCGACCTCGTTTCGATCTGGCCATTGACCCGGCGCCTTTGGTCGGGCGCCTGCGCATTGAAGGAGCCACCCTCGAAGCCGCGGAAATCTTCGAGCTGGCGCGGCTGCTGGATGTCGCCTCCGAAGCGCGATCGGTGGTGCTTTCGGCGCGCGAGCGTTATCCGCGCCTGGCGGCCCACGCTTCGTCGATCGCGGATCTGCGTGAGCTGGCCCGCGATCTTCGCGGCAAGATTCTGCCGGACGGCACACTGGCGGACGACGCGAGTGTCATGCTGGGGCGCTTGCGACGGGACAGCGAACGGCAGCGCCGGATGATCGAGGAATCGCTGGCGCGCTTCCTGCGCACGCATCACGAAGACGGAACTCTGCAGGAGGACTTCGTCACTATTCGCAATGACCGGTTCGTGGTGCCGATCGTCACCGGCCGCGAGCGGCGCGTGGATGGCGTGATTCATGGATCAAGCGGCTCCGGGCACACGGTGTTCGTTGAGCCGCTGGAGACGATCGAGCTCAATAACGAGCTGGTCCGCCTGCACGAGGAAGAGCTGCGCGAGGTACACCGGCTGCTGCGCGAATTCACCACGCGGTTGCGGGAGCATGCCGTGCAGATCGCGGCATCGGTAACAGCGCTGAGCCGCCTGGAGCTACTGTTCGGCAAGGCGGAGTTCGCTCTGGATTTCCGTTGTACGGTGCCGCGGCTGAGCCCGGAACGTTCGAGGCGCATCGTGCTGCGCGACGCGCGCCATCCTCTACTCGAGGACATCCTGAGGGGCCAACGGAAACCGGTGGTTCCGGTTTCGCTGGAGTTGAATGACGCCCAGAACACACTGTTGATCAGCGGGCCGAACACGGGCGGAAAGACGGTGGCGCTGAAGACCATCGGACTGCTCGCGCTGATGACCCACGCTGGGCTGCCGGTACCCGCGGAAGAGGCGGAGTTCCCGTTGTTCGATGAGGTGCTGGCCGATATCGGCGATCACCAGTCGCTGGCTGAGAGCCTGAGCTCTTTCTCGTCGCACATCGTCGCAGTGCGCTCGATGCTCGAACGGGCCACGCGTGATTCATTGGTGCTATTGGACGAGCTCGGCCGCGCCACGGATCCGGTAGAGGGCGGAGCGCTGGGCGTTACCGTACTCGAAACATTTCGCGCGCGCGGGGCGTTTACGCTGGCATCCACGCACTTGATGGCGATGAAAGTATACGGAGCCTCCACCAGCGGCGTGCTGAATGGGTCCATGGGATTCGACGAAGCGACGCTGGAGCCCACGTACGTGCTGCGGCTGGGCGCGCCGGGGAAATCGGCGGGTCTGGACATCGCCAGCAGGTTGGGGCTGGATCCGGCGCTGATCGAAACGGCCCGCGGGAGGATGGCTGCATCGGATCGCGACGTCGCACAGTTTCTGGGAGAGCTGAATCAACGACTGGAGCAGCTTGAAACCGAACGTACGGAGCTGGCTGCACGGACGCAGGCGCTCGTTGTGCGCGAACAGGGACTGGAGCAAACCTGGGAACGGAAGTACTCGGCGAAGATCCGAGAGGTGGAAGACCGCGCAACGGAGCTATCGGCGCAGTTTGAACGCCGCGCGCAGGAAACCATCGAGGATCTGAGCCAGAAGGCGCGCGCCCGGATCGCGAAAACCCGGCGCGAATTTCAAGAGCAGGTAACTTCGCTTGCGCCCGCGCCGGAACGGGGAACTGTAGCGCCGCTGAAACTGGAGGTAGGCGCACAGGTGCGGCTCAAGGGGATCCGTCAGCCGGCCACCGTTCGCCGTGTTCTGGAGAGCGGCGAAGTCGAAGTGGACGCGGGATATCTGAAGATGCGCGTGCCGCTAACGGACGTCGAAGAGGTGATTCCCAAGGCCCAGACGCCGGCGCGTGCCCCGTCCATTGCCTTTCGTCAGGGCCCGGAGTTTGCGGTTTCGGTACGCGAAATCAATCTTATCGGGCGCCGCGCCGAGGAAGCCTGCGACAGTGTCGATAAGTTTCTGGATACCGCTGCGTTGGCGCAGGCCGAGCGCGTGCGAATCGTTCATGGGCATGGAATGGGGATCTTGCGAAAAGCGATCGCCGAGCTGCTGGCGCGCAATCCGCACGTCGCGAAGTTCTATGCGGCGCGCCCTGAAGAAGGCGGCACCGGGGCTACCATCGTGGAGTTGAAATGACCCCGGCGAGCTTCAGTCGATGAAACCCTTCCAGGTATTGCCGCGGTCGTCGCGCAGCGTGACGTTTCCGCCGCTCGAAATGCCGCTCAGCGCGTTGCCCTTGGGATCGCGGAACCGATACACAATCGAATTGTCCGGATTGCGGACGGCGGAGCCCAGCCAGACATTGCCGTATTCGTCCTTGAGCTTGATTTGATCGCCATGTCCGTAACCGAAGACCCGGGTCTTGGTTTTTTCTTCTTCCAGGTGGAAGAAGCCGCCGGGTATTTGCCGTCTCTTTCGCAGCTTGGAGTAGATCATAGTTGCCGAAGGTACTGGGTGGCTCCATTATGGGTCGAACGGGTTGGACCGGCGATAGGGTTTTTGCCTTAGATCGCGGCAAGTGAATCCGTCAGGATAGACTCTCCGATATGCGTGCCGTGATCCAGCGTGTTACCTACGCCAAGGTAGAGGTGGAAGGAACCATCACCGGGGAAATCGGCCCGGGCGCGCTGGTTTTGCTGGGCGTTTCCCGAATGGATCGCCCGGAGGACGCCGAGTTCCTGGCCGGTAAAGTGGTACACCTGCGAATCTTCAATGATGATGCCGGAAAGATGAATCGGAGCCTGCTGGAGACCGGCGGCGCAATGTTAGCGGTCTCCCAGTTCACTCTCTACGGGGATTGCCGCAAGGGCCGGCGGCCTAGTTTCGACGACGCAGCGCCCGCCGATCAGGCCAAGCAGTTGTACGAACATTTCGTCGCGGCGGCACGACGATTGGGAGTGCGCGTAGAGACGGGAGTGTTCCAGGCGCACATGGCTGTGACCCTCTTAAACGATGGACCTGTGACGCTGATTGTGGAGAGCTCGCTCGCTACGAATATTCCCAGTGGAAACGCTGGATGACTTCGATCACGTCGCCCTCTCCCGTGATCTGTCCTTGATCGAAAAAGACTGCGCGCGTGGTGAGGGTTCGGGCAAGATTAGCATCGTGCGTGACCACCACCTTCGACTGAGGGAGGCTCCGAAGCAGCGTGACAAGATCGCGGCGCGTGGGGGGGTCGAGGAACGTAGTTGGTTCGTCGAGCACCAGGATTTCCGGATCCATCGCCAGAACGCCGGCGATCGCGACGCGCTTTTTCTCTCCGGCGCTCAGATGATAGGGGGCGCGGTCGAGCGCATGCGCCATGCCTACACGTTTCAGAACGGTTCGCGCCCGGGTAAGCGCATCGGCCGGGGACAAGCCGAGGTTCAGCGGGCCGAACGCGACGTCTTCCAGCACAGTCGGCATGAAAAGCTGCTCGTCGGAATCTTGAAACACCACGCCTACCTTGGAACGGATCTGCTCGAGCGTTTCATCCGCCAGCGGCAATCCGCAGATCTCGATGGAACCCTCGCCTCGCAATAATCCGTTCAGGTGCAGGACGAAGGTGGTCTTGCCGGATCCGTTTGCTCCGAACAGTGCCACGGATTCTCCGGCGTCGAGGTGGAAGTCGATGCCATTGAGCGCCTGGGTGCCGTCGGGATACCTGTAGCGCAGTCCGCGTATCTGGATCGCTTGACTCACAGGAGCAGGCGGATGGCGAGGCATCCAGCCAGGCAAGCGGAAAAAAAGAGCGCATCGGACGTCTGGAACGGCGGCGGAGCGGCAGGTACGAAGCGTCCGCGGAATCCGCGGGCGAGCATTGCGTGATAAATGCCGTCGGCGCGCTGCCAACTGCGGGCGAAAAGCACACCCACCAAGCCGGCGGCCGCGGAAAATTGGAACGAAACCCGCCGGGACCTCTTGCGGGATCCCCGACGGGAAAGCGCGGCCCATCGCATGCGCTGAGCCTGCTCGGCGATGACGAACAGGTAACGGTAAACGAATTGAATCACCAGAATCAGCATCCGGGGTGCGTGCCAGCTTTCAAGAGCGGCGGTCCAGCCGGTGAGCGGCGTGGTGCCCACCAGCAGCAGCGCTGCCATGCCGGAGAGAAAACTCTTTTCGGCCAGCCCCAGGGCCCGCAGCGAATCGCCCGACCACCACGTGAGCAACGCGAAGGTCGCCGAGAACGGCAGAACCAGCGCGGCCCGGCCGGCTAATCCGCGAATCGGAAGACGAGCGAGGTTCGCCGCGACAATCAGCAAGATCGCATATGCGACGAAGGCTGCTTGCGCCGCCGGCGGCGTGGTCGAGAGCGCGATCAGGAATACCAGCAGCGCCGCGAGCTTCGCGCGCGGATCGCGCTGATGCAAAGGACTGGAGCCGCGGCTCCAGCGATCGATCACCAAATGATGCACGCTTAGGCGCTCCGCCGGCGCGAAATCAATTTCCCGCCCAGGTAACAAAGCGCGACGATCAAACCGAGTCCCGCGACTCCACCCACCGTCCGCTGCGACCAGTCTGCCGCGAGTCCTTGCTCAGTCAGACGCTGGATTCCGTCGGGTGCGGCCGAGGCGACCAGCGTGCCGACCACCACCATCACCAGCGCGGTCATGGCGACGGCTGCCAGCGCCCGCGAAGAAGCAGGCCGGGGCCCGCCGATCCAAGCGGGATTCAGGCGCTCGATCGCACGTACCGCTGCGACGGTAATCGCGCCTTCCATGAGCGCGCTTGCGAGAAACAACGCCAGAGAAGCCCACAACACGCCGCCCGCCATCGGGACCCCCGAGATCATGAGCTGTCCCAGAGCCAAACAAGCACTGGTGATCACGCTGAACGCGCCCGCGGCGAAGATCGCGCCCGATCGAGACGCGCCTTCCCACAGCCGGTACGGCAAGTATCCGGCGGCGACCCCCGCCAGCGCCATGTTGAACACGTTCGCGCCCAGCGCAAGGACGCCTCCGTCCTGGAATATGAGCGCCTGCAGCGCCAGGATGGCGACCATCACCAGCGATGCGGCGGCCGGTCCCAGCACGATCGCCAACAGCGCGCCGCCCACCAGATGTCCGCTGGTGCCCGGACCCACCGGAAAATTAATCATCTGCGCCGCGAAGACGAACGCTCCCATCACGCCCAGCAGAGGAATACGGTGATCCTGCGTATCGCGCTGGGCTCGGCGAGCTACCCACGCCACGGCAGGGGCGCTGACCAAATCCAGCGTGCCCCATACAGGCGTGCTCAGGAATCCATCGGGGATATGCATCTGGGAACTGTTTCGCTGTGCACAATGCTGTCACGCTGTGCGCTCTTTCATTGGTAGCACGATTCCAAATCTGTGTCACCACTTGGTGGCCATGGCGACACTCGTTTACAATCATCACGTGCGCGGTTTCTCCGAAAAGATCCTGACCAGGGCCGGCCTGTGATCGTGGGCACGGGCGTCGATCTGTGCGAGGTCGACCGGATCAGGAAAGCGATTACCTCGTCGCACGGACGCCGGTTTGTGGAGCGCGTGTTCACGCCGCGGGAAATCGCCTATGCCGAGCGCCGGGCAAACCCCTACGAGCGATACGCGGCGCGATTCGCGGCCAAGGAAGCGGGTATGAAGGCTCTCGGAACAGGCTGGCGCGGCGGGCTCGGGTGGCAGGATCTGGAAGTGGTTAATCTGCCGTCGGGCCGTCCGACTCTCCAGTTCCATCGCCGGGCAGCGGAAATCGCGGATAAGCTGGGCGCCATCAACGTCGCGTTGTCCATCACCCACACAGCCGAGCAGGCCCTGGCGATGGTGGTTCTCGAAGGCAAGTAGTTACCTCCGGGTCACAACCACGCTCCGCCAGCTCATATTGCCGACGGTATCCGTGGCGCGGATAATCACCTGGTTGAACCCCACCAGCAGCGGGATCGCGGCGCTCCACTGCGCAGTTCCCGAGGCCGTGCCCGCCCCGCCGGTATCGGTCGACCAGGTCACGCTTGCGACTCCGGACGGGTCCGAGGCAGTGCCCGTGAACGTCAGCGATGCGAGCGTTGTCGCCAGCGACGTGCTCGACGGGTAGGTGATATTCAGCGTGGGTCCCGTTGTATCCGTCCCTACAGGCGGCACGATGACGGTCAGGCGGGTCACGTTCAGTATGCGTGAGACACTTTCGGTCGGATCCGCGGCCGTTACGGTGATGATGTTTAATCCGATCGCTAGTGGAATGTCAGATATGTTCCAGTTCACGCCGCTAATCGTAGAGCCGTCAGATGCGGCGGTGCTCGTAACCCATGTCACGGCGATTCCACCGCTGCCGCCGCTTACGGTGCCCGAGAGCGATATCGTCGCGGAAGTGGTGGTGGCTGGGGGGACGTTTACGGTCAGAACGAGCGGACCAGGCACCGGCGGAGTGACCGTCTGGCGAGTCACGCTTACGGTGCGAGAAACGCTTCCGGTCGCGTCCGTAGCCGTAACCGTGATGCTGTTCAATCCGATCGCCAGCGGAACACTTAAAATGGTCCAGTTCACGCCACTTATCGAGGCTCCGTCAGATGCCCCCGTGCTCGTCACCCACGTCACGGCGGGCGCACTGCTGCCACCGGTTACGGTGCCCGAGAGGGTGATCGCCGCGGAGGTGGTGGCGGCAGGAGGAAGGTTGACGGTTAGGACGAGCGGGCTCGGGTTCGGCGGAATGATCAGACGGCTCACGCTCACCGTCTGGGAGACGCTTCCGGTCGCGTCCGTAGCCGTAACGGTGATGCTGTTCAGTCCTATCGCCAGCGGAACACTTAAAATGGTCCAGTTCACGCCACTTATCGAGGCTCCGTCAGATGCCCCCGTGCTCGTCACCCACGTCACGGCGGGCGCACCGCTGCCACCGGTTACGGTGCCCGAGAGGGTGATCGCCGCGGAGGTGGTGGCGGCAGGAGGAACGTTGACAGTCAGGACGAGCGGACCCGGCGGGATCGTTCCCGTCCGTGCGGCGTACAGGGTAAGGATGGCGGCCTTGTCGCCGTCGGCGAGGCCTGAAACTATTTTCAAATAGGGATACATGACGTCATTCGGGTTATCGGAGTGGCCCAGGCCCAGAGCATGTCCCAGCTCGTGCAGGGCCACGCTGAAGAGGTCGACGTTGGCGCCGACGTGCCAGCTTTCGGAGTCATCGAAATGCACGTCGCCCGCGAGCGGCTCGGGATTGGGAGGGAACGGGTAAAACGTGTGAGCTATCACGCCCCCCGGCCCGTCGAACGGGAAATCGTCGCCATGCGCGCCCGTCGCGAACAAAACGTTGACGGTGCGATTGCCCACTGAGCTGGCGCCAGGTTGCCAGGTGAGCTGAATGACCTTGGCCCATTCGGCCATGGCGCGAAGAATTTCGCCCTCAGATACGGCAATCGGCAGCTGCGCGGTCACGTATTGAAAAAAGTAGCTCAGCGTAGTGGCGTTCAGGCCGGGCCCATCCCAGCCGTCCCCATTGGTCGCAATGATCTGACCGATGGGGCCGAGCACGGTTAGTGCTCCACCGCACACGTTTATGGGTGAACCTGCGATCAGGGACGCTGAGGCGGGGAAAATGTAAGCGATCGGATCCTGAGTTGCCAGAAACTGCAGCGTTGCGCGTGCGGTGCTGGCGTTCGCCGTGTGCACCATTAAGTGCTGGCGTAACAGGTCGGGGTTATCACGCAGCTCCAGGCCCAGATTCAGGATCAAACGGCGCGCGGCGTTGGGATCTGCGTCCGGATGGAGTTCGACAAGGTAGTAGCCGCTGGCTGTCAAAGCGTTTCCCGCCATAATCAGAGGACTGATTTTCGCTAGGGGATCGAGAAGTGCCGCGGACAGAATGCCTAAATTGTTCAAGCGCACTCTTGCGTTTATCGACACCAGCACCCCATTGTCGGGAAGATATTGCAGCACCAGGGCTCCCCGGGCGGTCAGCGCAGCCAGGGTCTGGGCAGATGGGGGTTGGCCGAATTGCACGATCACGTGGGTTCGCAGTGCCAGCGGCAAGCGCGGAAGACGGTTGATCGGATCTTCGCGCCCGATGGCATCCCTCGAGTCCGTAGAAGCCTCTGCATGAGCCGCAGGGGGAACTTTAAAACGCAGGACAGGCTGGGCGAACATCAGTGCGCCAGAACAAAAGAAAAAGAACCAGCGAGATGAGCCCTTCATGACAACCTCTACCGGCTTATCGCCCCGGCCTGAGAGAATCCGAGCGCGGAATGTACTTACTCCTATGCGCGTTCTTCTCGCTCTGCTCCTGGCTGTGATAGCGGGTCTGCCGCAGATCAGGGGTCAATGGACCTACACAGTTGCGACCGTGGCGGGCAGCGATTGGGTGGGAGATCACGGCCCCGCTACCCAGGCCCTTCTGTTCCAGGCAGAAGGGTTAACGACAGATGCTGCCGGGAACCTGTACATCGCCGAAGCACAGGGGCATCGGGTGCGGCAGGTCTCGCCTGCGGGTGTGATCAGCACTATCGCCGGCACCGGGCAGCCTGGATTCTCGGGCGATGGCGGGCCTGCGGCGGCCGCGCAGTTAAATGCGCCCTACGGCCTGGCGTTCGACAACCACGGGAACCTGTACATCGCCGATTTGGGCAACGCGCGCGTGCGGCGGGTAGCCCCCGACGGCACCATCGCGACCGTCGCCTCCGCGGCGCTGATTTCTCCGCGAAATCTGGCGCTCGACTTCGCCGGCAATCTGTACATTTCGGATTTCGATGGCCAGCAGGTTTACAAGCTCGGGCCAGACGGAGTGCTGGCTCCCTTCGTTACCAGCGGCTTGCGTTATCCCACCGCGCTGGCAATCGATCGTTCCGGGGTGTTATACATCGCCGATAGCGAGAATCACCTGGTTCGAAAGTTCGACCGGGGCGTGCTGACCTCCGTAGCGGCCGCTGCGACGCCCACGGGACTGGCATTCGACGCCTCCGGGACCCTTTACATCGCGGACTCCACGGCAGGGCGGATCGTGAAAGTTCCTCCCGCGGGAGGGCCCGTCAGTACGTTGCCGGTGAGCGCCCGCGATCTCGCGTTTGCATCCGATGGCAGCCTGTTTGCAACCGCTGGAACACTGGTATCACGCGTTCTGCCGGGCACTCCGCGCATCGTTGCTGGCGGGGGCAGCACGGCGTTCGGGGATTACGGGGATGCACGCATTGCCCGCCTGAATCACCCCACCGGCGTGGCCGCCGACGCCCTGGGAAATGTCTACATCGCCGATCGCGATAACCATCGGATCCGCCGGGTATCTCCCGATGGGATCATCACCACCATCGCCGGAACGGGCGCGCAGGGCAATACCGGAGATGGCGGTCCCGCGACGCTTGCCCGGTTGAATGGACCGACTTCGGTGAGCCTGGACGCCGCGGGCAACCTCTACGTCGCCGATACCGGAAATCATCGCGTACGCAAATTCACGCCCGGTGGAATTATGCTCGCAGTCACCGATACCGTCTCGCCTGTGGATACAGCCGCCGACTCCGCAGGGAATCTCTATATCGCGGATTCGGGTGCACGGCGAATCTATCGGGCGGCGGCGACCGGCGTCGTTGTGCCGTTTCTTGATGGGTTCCAATCGCCGGGCGGGGTTGCGCTCGATCGCGATGGGAACCTGTACTACACGGACAGCGCTGCGGGCCGCGTGTGGCGGCGCGGCGTCTCGGGAGTCGTCACAGAATTGGGCGCTGGAGGCTGGATCAACCCGCGCGGAGTCGCGGTCTCAGAAAGCGGGGACATCTTCGTCGCCGATTCCGGGTTGGGCCGGGTTTTTCGCGTCGATTCGTTCGGCTCTGCGGTGCCGTTGGCAATCGACGGAGCCATCGGAACACCGTGGGCCGTGGCCATAGGACCTGCTGGAACACTGTACGTCGCAGATCCGGATGGCAATCGCGTGCGGATCCTTACGGTCACCAGCGTGGATGCAGTAAATGCCGCCAGCTTGTTGCCCGGACCGCTCGCGCCCGGCATGCTCGTAGCGATCCTCGGAACTGGAAACGCAGGGGGCGTACTGGCCACGGAGGTGTCCTTCGCTGGATATCCCGCCGCGATTCTGGCCCTTGATGCCTCCCGCATACTCGTGCAGGCGCCGGTTCAAATTGCCGGGATGTCTCAGGTCGAGATCAAAGTCGCGTCCGCCATCATCGTCGCAACTGTTGCCGATGCCGCACCTGCGCTTTTCACCACGGGCTCGGGACAGGTCGCCGCAGTGAACGAGGATGGGACGCCGAACTCCGCGGAACATCCCGTCTCGCGCGGGTCCTGGGTTTCGTTTTATGCAACCGGAGAAGGCGTTGCCGGTTTGCCCGTCGCGGTGCGGATCGGAGGCTATGCGGCGGAGGTACTCTACTCGGGCGCTGTCGCGGGCTATCCCGGACTATTTCAGATCAACGCGCGAATCCCCGCCGGCTACATGGCGCCGGGAATCCTGAACGTAGTGGTCACCGTTGGCGACGCACCCAGTCAAGCCGGCGTGACGATCGCCGTGCAATGATGCCGTAGCGACCGGCTAACTCCACAAGTCGTGCAATGGGCTGTATGTTCCTTGGCTCGCGAACGGAACATATTCGAATCCGCGCTTGAACGGATCGTCGTAGCGGATGGTGGTCCAGTCGATACCCATGGCCGAGTAAATCGTGGACTCGAGGTCCTCCGGCCGAACGTACCGCGCGGTTTTGCTGGCGAGGGGGTTGCCGTTGCTCGGATCCCACCCGTAATCGGTAACCATGGAGTTATCGGTATTGGTGGCGCCAATAACCTTACCGCCGCTGATACCTCCGCCTGCGAGCATCGCCGATAGCAGCAGGAAATGATCCCGTCCGCCCGCGGCGCTGATCCCTGGGGTCCTGCCGAACTCGCCCACCATGACGATCAGGGTGCTGTCGAACTGCCCGGCCGCCTTGAGGTCGTCGATCAATGCAGCCACGCCCGCGTCGAGTTGGGGGCCCATCGTGAACATGTTGCTGCCGTTGGGATTCTGCAGCCCATAAATATCGGTGTGCATATCCCAGCTTCCGAAGCTGATCTGAATGAACCGCGTTCCCTGATCGGCGGCGAGAATCTGTTTCGCCACCAGGCAGGAATTGCCGAACGAAGTCCCGTTGTTGTTGACTCCGTAGCGCTGGCTATCCGCCGCCGAGAATGTGAACGCCTGGGTGACAGCCGGGTTGTACATCATCCCCTTAGCGGCGCTGTAGAACGCGTCGTAATCCTGCAGCGGCGAGCCGTATGGCGAATTCGAGCGCAGCGGATCGTCAATCTGGTGCAGCCGCGAGAACATCGTGTTGAACACGCCCTGGCCATTCGAATTCGTCGTTCCTGGGATTCCCACTGTTCCGTTGGTGCCGTTGGGCTGATTCAGGCGGAAGGGAGCATACGTCGCGGGCAAGTATCCCGGTCCGATCCCACCTCCGGAATTAAGCGCCACGAACGCGGGAAACACCTGGCCGGGCCTCCGCTCTTTGTCCTTCTCGATGGCGACCACGCTGCCGATGTTCGGAGCGATATTGCCCAGTGCCGCGGCCGGATTCCGTCCGATCTGGGCCCAGGTCTGGGCCAGCGAATGGACCAATGCCCACGCGCTCATGGAGCGGACCAGGGCGACGTCTCCCAAGTGCTGCCCCAGCTTGGGGAAAATTCCCACCGGCCAATTTACGTTGTTGATCATGGTGGGATTCATACGGCTTTGGACGGCCGCACTGATGTCGCTGGTAACCTTCAGGTTCCAGCTATCCCTCGAGCTGATCGCGCCCGTGAGCAGGATGAAGATGCAGTTCTTGGCCGTGTTCTTCGTCGTCATGTTCTGCGACACGATCGCGGCGGGAGAAGACTGGCCCATCAGGTAGGAGCCGGCCAAGCCTGCTCCGGCAACCTGGAAGAATCGCCGCCGCGTGAAATCCGGACGGTTAAAGAAGGTCTGGTGATGGTGCGGATACTTGCGCGCGAATTTCTCGGCCGGATCCTCGAAGTATTTCTTGGGTTGGTAGATCTCGTCTGGCATCGTGGCCGGTCCTCCTAATAATTGAAAACGAAATCGACCTTGTTGTAGAGGCTCCAGTAAAGATAGCGGGCCTCCTGTGTCCGGGTCGCCTGGGTCTGCAGATTTTGAATCGCCGCGCTCATCTCGCCGGAGGTGGGGTAGCGCGACAGCACGTTCAGGAACAACGTATTTACAAGTTGGTCGTTCGGCATCGCGAGCGCCTTGACGATCAAGCTGGTCGCGGCGGTCGAATTCACCCGCTGCATCACGAAATTGTCATTCATCAGATCGAGGGCTTGCGAGATCGATCCCTCTCCTCGCCGCTCCTGGTCGTCGCGATTACCGCGCAGGAAAGCATCGAGAAACACCTGAGAGGCAGCTGTTCCGTTCCCGCCTGTGTTGAGCGGCTCGGGAAGCTTCATGGCCCAGCTCACCGTCGTCGGATTCCAGTTCACATTTGTGTAGGTTGTGGGAATCCCCGAGCTTTGAGCGATGGAATCGGCGAGCTCTTCCGACCACAGCCGCCGCACCAGGTGTCGCGCGAACAGCGTCTGCGAATTCGGATCCCACGTTCCGTCGTACCGCGACGAAAGTTGATACGCGCGCGAAGTGACGATCTCGCGCATCAGCGATTTCAGATTGTAGCCGCTGTTGATGAAATCCTGTGCCAGCGCATTCAGCAGGCGGGCGTTGGTCGGCTGCAAGGTGCAAGGGCTGCTGGGCGACGGGCAATCCGTAGGCGGATGGTCGGGATCCAGGCGCATTGGATCGAACTGGTTCGAGGGGCTTACAATCCCCATGCCGAAAAAATATTCCCAGATGTAATTGACGGTCGCCCTCGCGAACTGGAAATCGGAGGTGATCTTCTGTCCGAGGAATGTGCGGTAGTCCTGGCCTGCTGCGGGGCTCACTCCGTCGGTAATGTATGCAGGCTTGACTATCTGGGTTGTAGTCACGCACCGTCCGTTTGCGTCCATGGTGCAACGCGCGGGACGGTTGCCGGTGGTCGTGTTTAACTGGTAATCCACCGTTCGGTTGTTGGTCAGGCTCCATGGCTGCACGCCTTGCCCCGTCTGGATGGTGGAGGTGCGTGACATAAAAGACGCCATGCCCCAGGCCTGCTGGCGCGTAGTGTAGTAACCCCACAGGCTTAGCGAATCCAGATGGCCTCGGCCGTTGTGGCACAACAAGCAGTTCAAGTGAGAAATCCCAAGAAACGTGTCCGCGACGTTGGCGGCTTGGAGATCGAAGACGTCCTGAACCGGTCCGCCTCCCATGACCCCGCCCGCGATGTAGTTCAGCTCGCCCTGCGTAAAGCTGGTGGGACCGGTTGCGGAGATCAGATCGCGAGCCATCTGGTCGTATGGCTTGCCGCTGGTCAGCGAATTCCGAATATAGTCATTAAAAGCGACGACGCCCTGGATATAACGCTGGATTTGGGTATTGCGCGAATTGTTCTGGAAAAAGTCGCCGAACCAGATGGTCCATTTGTCCACCCATTCCGGCGAGGCAATCAGTGAGTCGATCAGCTTGGCGCGCTTGTCGAAAGACGCGTCGTTGACGAACGAAGTGACCGCATCGGGAGTCGGAATCCGCCCGGTCAGATCGAGCGTGACGCGGCGCACGAACTCAAAATCGGTAGTGGGCGGAGCAGGAGCCACGTGAGCGTCCGTCATCGCCTGGAAAAGGTACTTGTCGATGTTGTTGGGGCCGTGCTGCAGAGTATCCGTCCGGCTGCCGCCAGGCGCCGAGGGCATCGCAGCCGTGCTGGTCGCGAAGGCCGTCATCACCTCGGCTGCCGGAGCTAGCTGCCCGGTCACATCCGCAGTCAGCTTGGTTCTTTCCGCCCAACGCTGGGGGCCGCCGACAAACTTTTCACGGTTCGCGCCGAAGTAGGTGCAACTGGGATCGGATACGGAAAGCTGATCGGCGGAGCCATCAGCACTGGAGGAGGAAACTACATCGGGCGAAGTGCCCGCCACAGGATCCTGTGCCCGCGAGATCATGAATCCTGCGGCAGCTAACAGGGCCGCACCGCACGTTGACACGATTCTAAGTGTCGCCATCCTTGCCCTCCGATAGTCCGACCTACAGATAACTCTAACCCGGAGCCGGATGAGCAGTTGCGGTTTTTGGTACTTAGTACTTCCGGCCTACTTGCAACAACTTACGAACAACCAAGATATTGTACTTCTTCCTCCAGCAGCAGTCCGCACCGGTCCTTCACGCTTCGCTTCAGCGTTCCGATCAACTCCCGTACTTGCTGGGAAGTACCACCACCGGAATTATATATCAGATTTGCGTGGTAGTCAGCCACCCGGACGCCGCCCAGAACCATGCCCTTAGCTCCTGCCAGCTCCAGGAAGTAAGCCGAGGGCACTTTCCCCTCGCGGATCACTCGTTCGGGAACCTGCGCGCGCACCGCTTCCGGAAGTTCTGCCAGAATCAGGTTTTTGAAAATGCTTCCGGCGCAGCGCATGGTCGGCGGATACTTTTCGTTGCGGATCTTGAGAATCCCATCCGCCTTAGCGCGCAGTTCGGCCGGATCGCCCGCGGGAAGCCGCAAGGTGGTCTCCAGCACGATCCAATCCTTGTGCCGTTTGAACACGCTTTCGCGGTACTGAAATTCGCACGCGTCGTTGCCGATCTCCCGAATCGTCGGGCTCATCGTCGAACCATCATAAAAGCGGACGGATTCCACGAACTCGTGGATAGAGTGCCCGTAGGCCCCGGCGTTGCCGTAGATCGCGCCACCCACCCACCCCGGGATGCCGGTCATGGTGTGCAAGCCCTGGAGCCCGGCTTCAACGGTCGAATCCACCAGGTCCTGGAGCACTGCTCCCGCCGCCACCCGCACCACGGGCCCGTCGATTTCTATGTGATTCGCCGTGTAGCGCAGTACCACGCCAGGAAATCCGCGGTCATCGGCGACCAGGTTGGTCCCGCCCCCAATTAAGGCGTGCGGCGCGTCGCGCACGATCTCGCGCGTGGCGATCAGGGCGTCTTCCGACGAGGCGTCCGCAAGAATCCGCGCGGGACCGCCGATAGCGAATCGCGTGACGCGGTTCAGCGGAACGTTTTCGGTAAACTGTAACCCAGGGATCGCGGTCAGGCGTGCCAACATCTCTCGTTCATCTCTCTGATCAAGGGTAATATGTTTCCCGGTTTTTCTCCTGAAGCTTTGACGTTTCTTCGTGGTCTGAAGCGAAACAACCACCGTGAATGGTTCCAGCCGCGCAAGGAAATCTTCGAGACCAAGCTGAAGGCGCCTATGATCCAGCTGGTGGAAGCGATCAACGCCGAGCTGTTGGGTTTCGCCCCAGATCACATCACCGACCCTAAGAAGGCCGTGTACCGTATTTACCGCGACACCCGCTTCAGTGCGGACAAGACGCCGTATAAGACCCACGTCGCCGCGATCTTTCCGCATCACCGCCTGGGAAAACAGTCGTCTGCCGGGTTCTACTTTCATATCACCGCAAAGTCTGTTGGAGTCGCGGCCGGGTCCTATATGCCTGGTACCGACGAGCTGCGGGCCGTGCGGATGTGGCTGGCCGAAAACCATAAGGAATTTCGCGCGGCTGCGCGCCGGCCTCAAAAAACGCTTGGGAAGCTGGGCGGGAGCGCGACCGTGCGCATGCCAAAAGGGTTCGAGGCCAGCCACCCGGCCGAAGACTTGATCCGCATGAAGCAGTGGCTGTACTGGGTGGAAATGGACGCGAGGATCGCCACCTCGCCGCGGTTGCTCCCGGAACTGGTGAAGCGCTTCCGTGCCGCGGCGCCAGTGATTGCGATGCTGAACGCACCGTTGGGAAAATTCGCGCGTGCTACTTCGATGACTCTACCCTAAGATTATTGATCACCTTGTGCACGCCGGAGACGCCATTGGCGGCGATTCCCGCCACTTCCTTGTCCATTTGCGTCGCCACCACTCCTTCCAGCGTGACCTCGCCATTCTTGACAATGATGTGGATCGGAGGCACGGCGCCCATCTGGTAGCGTTGCAGCGACGGCTTCGAATAGATCGCCCGATAGGTCTCCAGCCGGATTTGATCGTCGTTCGGTGAGAGCGGCAGAACCTCGATCTGGTTGTCGACTGCCGATACACCTTCGATGCTCTTTACCGCCTTCTCAGCATCGCTCTTAAGTTTGGGATCCCTTACCTGCCCGAACAGAGTCACCTTCGATCCATCCACGCGGTAGGCCAGATTATCGAACACCCCGTAATAGGGCAACGTGACCAGCTCATGACGGACTTCTTTTACGAGGTCGGCCGCGAAGAGGGCCAATGGCAGCAGGAGAAGTATCAGTTTTTTCACGACTATATGATGCCGCGCGGAGCAAATCTATTTCAGGCGGCGCGGGAAGGAGCCCGCAGCCCGCTCCATTCCTCACAAACCAGGATGGAGTTTGCGGGATTCTTGGAGGAATACTTGAGGCTTACAGGTCCGATAAGTCGTTCAGGCTCAGCAGGAAGGAGGTGACGCAGCGTGCCAATATCCTGGGACGCCTCGTATTGCACGCCCCGTACCGTATAGGAGTAAAACAGCATCGCTTCGGTGGCTTCTGTAATCAAGGCGTCGCCCAGGCGGCCACGCCGGTGCAGTTCCAGGCGTCGCTTGCGTTCCCGTTTTTCCGGATTCGCCCTCAGCATCCGCTGCGCGAGACGCGCGCCGAAGCCGAGTGTTCCAACACCTACCGCTCCCAGAAGCAATAGCTTTGTGCCGGGTGACATTGTCCTCCTCCGGAGGCGTTAACGACTGACGGGTGCGTCCTGAAAGGCCTTGGCGTAGTCCTTGAGGAATTGGTCCAGCCCCTTATCGGTGAGCGGGTGGCTGAACAGAGCATCCAGGACCTTGAACGGCATGGTCCCGACGTGAGCGCCGGCTTTAGCGGCATCGATCACGTGATTCGAGTGGCGCAGCGATGCGGCCAATATCTGCGTCGTAAAGCTGTAATTTTTGTAAATTTGGACGATATCCCGGATCAGTTCCATGCCGTTCCAGCCGGTGTCGTCGATGCGGCCGACAAAAGGACTGACGAAATACGCCCCGGCCTTCGCAGCCAGGATCGCCTGTCCCGCGGAAAAACACAGCGTCACATTTACGCGAATCCCTTCCCTGCTGAACAGCGAACATGCGCGAATGCCGTCGCGTGTCAGAGGAACTTTTACCACGACGTTTTTGTGGATTTTGGCCAGCTTACGGCCTTCGGTGAGCATCCCGTCGGTGTCGGTTGCGACGACCTCGGCGCTGACGTCGCCATTAACGATGTCGCAAATCTTGCGGATCTGCTCCTCGATCGGCACGCCCTCTTTGGCGATCAGCGTGGGATTGGTGGTGACGCCGTCGACGACGCCCCAGCGAGCGCCGGTCTTCAATTCTTCCAGATTCGCCGTATCAAGAAAGAAACGCATAAGGCCGCTCCGTATCTCCAAGTGTAGCATCGATGATTCGAAATCGCTTATAATTTAGACTGTTTTACGGCTCCGTCTGCCGACTCGTGCAGGCAGAAACGGAGCCGCTTCTCGGGATGACCACATTCGTACCGATACCCGCGTTCTTACTGGCCGCAGTCCCTTCGTTCAGCAGCCGGATCGCCGCCGCCTTGGGCGACAACACATTCCAGGATATTCACCATCTCGAATTCTTTGATTGGGCCATCCTGGTCCCGTACTTCGCCGTTCTCGCCGTGCTGTCCGTCTACGGGCTGCACCGCTATGAGACCATTCGCGGCTACATGAAGCATCGCAAGCGTGTGAGCCAGGCTGCGCCGCCGATGCTATTTGCGGATCTGCCGCGCGTTACCATCCAGCTCCCGATTTTCAACGAGCGCTTCGTCGTGGAACGCCTGCTCGAGGAAACTTCCAAGATCGATTATCCCCGTCACCTGCTCCAGATCCAGGTGCTCGACGACTCCACCGACGACACCCACCCGTTCACCGAAGAACTGGTGCGCGAGTATAGCGATTCCGGTCTGCCTATCGAGTACATCCACCGGACAAATCGGTACGGATACAAGGCGGGCGCCCTCGAAAACGGGCTCAACACCGCCACCGGTGAAGTGGTCGCCGTTTTCGACGCCGATTTCGTTCCGCCGCGCGATTTCCTCCAACGCACCGTGCATCATTTCACCGATCCGAAGGTCGGCATGGTGCAGACCCGCTGGACCTATCTGAATCGGAACCATAACGTCCTGACCGAAGTGCAGGCGATCCTGCTCGATGGCCACTTCGTCCTGGAGCACATCGCACGCTCCGGCGGCGGCCTGTTTTTCAACTTTAACGGCACGGCGGGTATTCTCCGGCGATCAATGATCCAGGATGCCGGCGGCTGGCAGCACGACACGCTCACCGAAGATTCCGATCTGAGCTATCGCGCCCAGCTCAAGGGTTGGAAGTTCGTATACGCGCCCTCGATCGAATGCCCTTCGGAGCTACCGGTGGAGACCTATGGCTTCCAGGTGCAGCAGTCGCGCTGGGCCAAGGGACTCACCCAGGTAGCGATGAAGCTGTTGCCCTCGATTCTGCGTGCCAAGCTCCCATGGCGCGTCAAGGCGGAGGCGTTTTTCCACCTGACGCCAAATATCGGCTACCCGCTGATGATCGTAGTCAGCCTGCTCATGCTGCCGGTGATGATCGTGCGCTTCTACATGGGCTGGCTGGAGATGCTGTTGATCGACTTGCCCTTGATAGCTGCGTCGTTCTGGTCGATTTCGGCATTCTATGTAGTCGCACAGCGCGAGTTGTTCCCGAAGAATTGGAAACGATCCATCCTGTTCCTGCCGGCTCTTCTGGCGGCTGGCGTGGCGCTCACCATCATCAACACGAAAGCCGTTATTGAAGCGCTGGTCGGGTATCAGACCGCGTTCGCCCGCACCGCCAAATACGGCAGCGCGCAGCCGGCGCAACTCGCCAACTTACAGTACCGCCGGCGCAGCGGATGGCTCCCGTATGCGGAACTGGCCGCGGGATGCGGGTTTCTGGCGATCGTGATCTATGCGATCCAGTCGTATAATTACCTCGCGGTTCCGTTCCTGCTGCTCTTTGTCGGCGGTTACTTCTGGGCAGGAGTCACCACGCTGTGGGAGGAATATCAGGGCAAGCTGGCCTTCGAGCGCCAGCGCGCACTCGCCTCTCCGCAGGCCCAAACCGCCAAAGCGTAGCTACTTTGCTTTGGCCAGCTTCGCTGGTTTCATGAGCTCGGCCTGTTTTTTCTTGGGCAGTTTTGCGAACACCAGGTCATAAGACTGGCGGATCAGGCGTTTGATCTCCGCGCGAGGCAGCGCGTCTTCTCTCTCCAGCGCCACCCAGTGCATGCGAGCCGAATACGGCGCCGGGATGATTCCAGGCAGTTCTATTAGCTCCGCGAATACTTCCGGCGTGCACTTGAAGGACATCACTACTTTGTGACTCGGCGCTGTTAACACGACGACCGCGTACATCTTGCCGCCGATCTTGAACACCAGGTCGTCGCCCCACAGGATTTGTTCCGTGGTGTGCGGGAGCGCAAGACAGTGCGCCCGGACCCAATCGACATTCATGGCTGGTTTACGGCCTGCACGTACGTTTAAGGTCTGTATGTCGCGCTCTGGATGTCCGTCTCCCAGACTTTGACTTCTCGAATACGCACCGGAACGGCAGTGTTCTCGAGCCCGCTGCTCATCTGCGTGCAGAAATACTCAGCGATATTTTCGGCCGAGGGATTTGTCACGTCGAAAGGCGGAATTTCATTCAGGAACTGGTGATCCAGGCGAGCCAGCACTTGCCCCATCAGGTTCTTCACATCGATGAAATCCACCAGCAGGCCGGCCGCGTCCAGCCGCTCTCCAGCCAGCACCACCTGTACGCGAAAATTGTGGCCGTGCACGTTCTCACAGCCGCCTTTGTAGTTGCGGAGCGCGTGGGCCGCCGCAAAAGTCTGTTCCACTGTGACTTCAAACATGTTTGAAAAACTTCTCTACTTCTTCCCGCCGGGTCGTGAATCCATATTCCGGCAGGCTGTCAAAGAAAATCTGACCGTACCGCGTTTTTGTGATCCTGTGATCCAGCAACGCCAGCACCCCGCGATCCGTTTTGCTGCGGATCAATCTCCCGAAACCCTGCTTCAGCGCAATGGCAGCCTGCGGAACCTGGTAGCCGTTAAATGCGTCCCCGCCATCGTTCTTAATCGCCGCGATACGAGCTTCCACCACCGGGTCGCTGGGCACCGCAAACGGCAGCTTATCGATAATAACGCAACTTAACTGTTCGCCTGGAACGTCCACGCCCTGCCAGAAGGAAGACGTCGCGAACAGTACCGCGTTGGGCGTCGAGCGGAATTCTTCGAGCAGCGCGTTCCGTGGTCCCGTTCCTTGCAGCAGCGTCTGATAAGGGATTTCGAGCGATACGCGGTCGTGGATCAGGCGCATCTGCTGGTAGCTGGTGAAGAGCACGAACGCTCGCCCGCGGCTGAGCGTGAGGATCTCGACGATCTCCTTCGCCGCAGCGGAAGTGAACGCCGGACTCCGCGGATCCGGCAGATTCTGCGGAACGTACAGCAGGGCTTGCTTCTTGTGATCGAAATGGCTCGGGACTAATTCCGTGCGAGCCGCACGTATGCCCAGCCGGCGCAGCGTGTACTCGAAGGTCTCGGCTACAGCCAGGGTCGCCGAGGTCAGGATGACGGTGTCCACGCGGTCAAATAAACGTTCATCGAGGAGTTGTGAGACTTCAATGGGCGTGGCTTGCAGGAAGGTGCGGCGTCCGCGGCGCTCGATCCAGTACACGTAGCGCTTGTCTGGGGTTCCGTTGTTGCCTTCCATCCAGAACTGCAGCCGCCGCGCCATCTCCCGAGCGCGGGTCACCAGAGGAATCGCCTCATCCGGAGGCGCTTTCAGCAGCTCCAGCTGCAGCGTAACCATCTCCAGGGCCCGGAGCACGTCGCGATACGCCTCCTCGTTCTGTTCGAGGAACGCGCTGTGTGCGCGGAATCCCGTGCGGCCCTCCGCGGCGCCGAACAACGCAAAAAACTGCGCGGCCCGGTCGTTCAAGATGATCAGAATGCGATCCAGCTCCTCGCTGCCGAACTGCTTGCGGTGGGCCAGCGACGCCACGTCGCGCGTCAGATCTTCGATCTGCCCGCTCGAAATTGTCACGCCGAAGTACTGCCCGGCAGTATCCTCTACCTCGTGGGCCTCGTCGAAGATCACCGCCGAGTAGTCGGGGATGATTGCGCCGCGCTCATCTTCCTTTACCGCCAGGTCCGCGAAAAACAGGTGGTGGTTGACGATGATCAGGTCGCTTTCGCTCGCCTTCTGGTGCATCCGCGTAACGAAGCAGCGCTCGAACTGTGGGCACTTCTGACCGCTGCATAGCTCCCCGCGCGCGTCCATCTTGGCCCACACCGAACTGTTCTCCGGAAGCTTCTTGATCTCCGCGCGATCGCCCGTTTCGGTGGTCTTTTCCCAGGCTTGGATGATCTGAAAATCGGCGACCTCTTCCAGTCCGGCCAGCACCGGCTCTTTCTCGGCGTCGTAGATTTTCTGGCGGCAGGCGTAGTTGGCACGCCCCTTCATGTAACAGGCCCGCAGCGGGCCCAAATGCTTTTCCAGGAACGGAATATCTTTGAAGAAGAGCTGCTCCTGTAGATTCTTGGTTCCCGTGGAAATCACCACGCGCTTGCCGGAAAGAATCGCGGGAACCAGATACGCAAGCGTCTTTCCGGTACCCGTGCCGGCTTCGACGATCAGGTGTTTCTTTTCGGCCAGGGCGCTCTCAACCGCCTCTGCCATGCGGAGCTGGCCCTCGCGGTATTCGTAGCCGGGATGCCATTCCGAAAGCAGTCCTTTACGGCCAAAGAACTGGCGAACCGTGAGAGTTTTGGGTGATGCAGCCACCTACGACATGATTTTAACAGTGCGCAGTCTGCTGACTCACGCACCGCCGCGGCACGTCATCGATTCACAACGGAGGCATAGGGAAGCTCTTCTGTTTCCTCTTCCTCCAGAACTGCAACCGTTTTTTGGGAATTTCCACGATGCGGCAGGAGTGCGGCGCTTCCGTACACCCATCCCAGAAACTCCACCTCGCTGAACGGGCAACAGTCTACGACCCGCGGCAGCGAGTGCCGATCTGCAACCTGTGTGACGAAGCCGGCATCAGCGGTAGTTGCCGATTTGATCCCTAACTCGTCCAGCCATTGTGGGTCCTGCGCGCGCCTCACGCCGCTCGGATAACTGAAATGCTGGGGAGGGCGCAAACCGAGAGCGGCCATACAGTCGCGGTTCTCCAAAATCTCGCGCGCAAATCCCGCCCGGTGAACGGATGTCCGATGCCGGTGAGTGTGCAACTGCAGGTCGGCTCCTTCTGCCGACAACTTCCGTGCTTCATCCTCGTTGATCAGACTTAGAACCCGGCTCCGCCGGAAAGCGTCGTAGTCAATAACGAGACGCTCCGCCAAATCTTCCAGGAGGCCATCCTTCTGAGTCGCCGTGAGTCTCTTTTGGAGCGCGTAAGTTTGGAGCACAAGGCTCATCCGCTGGCGGCCTTCCAGGTTCAGGAAAACCTTCCGCGCACTGATCTCCGGCCAATCCAATTGCTGGCCCCGGCCCTTCCACAGCAGGTAGTCAAGCGCCGGATCGAACACCGGAAGGTTGCGAGCCATGTAGTAGGTGGTCAGATACAACGTCGCGGGAAACCCGTACTCGCGCAGAATCGGCCACGCGGCGCGATAAAAATCTGTAAAACCATCATCAAACGTCAGAACCACACTACGCGGTGGCAAACACCCGTCCTCCAGACGCTCGATGGCTTCGCCCAAACCGAGCACGTTGCACCTGGCCTCGCGGAGCAGGCTCATCCGCCTCTTGAAATTTTCGGCCAGCATGAACAAGGAGGGATTCCATTGGTGCAGTTCGCCCTCTGTTACCCCGTGGTAACAAAGGATTAGCAGCCGCTGCCGTCGCCAGTTGCTTGCGCCGATCAAGCGGCTGAGACCGCTGGCGTTAGCAGCCCCCAACAAGCCCATTCTGATCCGCCGTAGCACGCTGAGATCACCTTCGCCGAGCGACGTCGGCCTAGTCTTTAGGATATAACTCTGGCTTATCCCTTTCGCGATTGCAAGGGTATAACTAGATTGGTTTGTACCAGACGTTCCGGAGCCGGCCGAAAGTTACGGTTACAAGTACTATCAGTACCAGAAGTCGAGGCAGGAAAACGTAGCTAGTCGAAGAGGCTCCGGGGTGCTCTAGAACGCCTGAGCCGAGGTGATCCCGTTAGCTTCGAGCGCCACCTGCATCTTCTCGAGCGCGGATTTGTGGATCTGCGAAACGCGGCTTTCGTTGATACCCAGGATGCCGCCGATTTCCTTCATGGTCATCTCGTTGGTGTAGTACAGCAGGACCACTTTCTGATAGCGCTCCGGCAGCGTCTTCATGGCAACGCCCAGTACGCTGCGCAGTTGCTCCCGCGCGCAGATGGAATCGGGGTGGGTCTCCGGCTTGGACGGGAAATCGGGGGCTGGAAGATCGTCGCCTTCATTGCCGCGGGTGGACGCCGAAATCAGACCCACATTGCGAAGATCGATCATCATGGTGCGCCACCGTTCGGTGTCCATGCCCAGTTTTTGCGCTACTTCGGCTTCGGTAGGATTGCGCTGGAGCTCGGCGGCCAGGTCGCGCGTGGCGGCCTCTACTTGTTTGTGGCGGCGGCGCATGTCGCGCGAAGCCCAATCGAGCTGGCGCAGGCTATCGAGAATCGCGCCCTTGATGCGGTGCTTCGCGTAGCTCGAAAACACCACCTGTTTGTCCGGATTGAACTTGCTGGCAGCGTCGAACAGACCCAGAATTCCGGCGTGGACCAGATCGTCCAGGTCCACGTGGACCGGAAGATTCTCATGAACGCGCACGGCGATGGCTTTTACCAGCGGGACGTGTTCCAGCACCACGCGGTCGCGCCGCGCCAGTTTCGCAGCCTGCGCAGTGGCCTTAGCGGCAGCCGGATTGGCCTGAGCGGCGTGCCGGCTCGTGCTGGTTGCCACCGGCTTCGCGGGAACGCGCTGGCGGCTGCTCGGAACCGCGCGGAGCTGAGCCTTCGCTCCCTGTCTCATACCCGTTACTCCCTTAACCGGGCTCGCCGCACGCACTTTCGCTGGCATCGTCATCACGTGGCAATCCTCCTGGTCGACCTTAGCCGCCCTCTGTGATATTGGTGAACGCCTTCCCTAAGTGCACGCTCCGGACCATCTGCGGCATTGAAGAAAAAAGGCGTTCCTGCCGATGCGATGAATGCGCCCCGAATAAAGGGTAATAGTTTAGAATCAGCGGTATTGCCGGATACTCCGGTTCGCCGCACGGAAATGCCTCGCACTCGTGTTGTCACCCCGGCCAATAGGGCGGTACCGATTTGGAACTGGTTCTGCACTGCTTTTTCTCAAAATGAAACATTGGTCCCTGATCGGGACCGCAGACGACTGAATTCTTCGCGTTAAAGAGCAGCTTAAAGGCAGGGCAGGGGTGGAGTATCTCGACGTTTCACCTTAGAGTGGGCTAATAATCTATCCGACGTGGCCTATGTCGGCTTCTTAGCCTTGGCGCTGTTTCAGAACAACTAGCCAGGTCTTGAGCGCGAAAGCCCCTAGAAATATCCACGTCGCAAGACGAATTTTGCCGTCCAGAGTGAAATAAGCCAGAATCGCAAGCACCGCGTAGCTTGCCATCGTGATTGCAAGCTTTCGATTCATTTAGGGCTTAGCGGGCGGAAGGTTGTAGGAGAACGCCATCTGAAGTCGAATCTGATCGCCTTTGTAGGCCGCTGGAAGGGGCGGGAAGGGGTTGGACGCACTGATTCCGGCCACGGCCGCACGGTCAAACGCCGTGATGCCTGAGGTCGACGCAATCACCAGCTTGGGGACGCCGCCCCGCCGGTCGATGCTGAACTGGATCAGCACCAGGCCGCGTCGCCCCATTCTTGCGCTGTCGGGAACGATCGCCATCCAATTCCGGCGGACGCTCGCCAGTACTTGGAGCAGATAAGGTTTGAAATCGACGCCAAGGGGATCGCTCAGCAGTTGCATCTGCCGTAGCGCAGTCGCTTCACTGGCGCCGTCGGGGGAAATGACCATGCTTCCGGCCCCGCCCGGCTGCACCGACGCGTGGGCGATCTCATCCAAGGCCGTGTTGGGCAGCTTGATAGTTGGATTCTCCGGTGGCGTCACCGGCGCGGCGGCCGCTCCCACACTTTCCAGGACGATCTTGGGCTTGTCCGCCGGCTGGGGCAAGGTGGGCACCACGCCCGAAACCGGCGGCGCCGAGACCGCTGCCTGAATCTGCGGGGGAGGAGTGAGCGGGGCTGGGGGAGCCACTGGACCCCCGGGCGCAGGCGGCACAAATGTCCGGGCTTTCGGGGGAGCTTCTCGCAGGGAGCTCCGAATATCGAGCTGGTGCGTGACCTTGCCCTTGTTCTCGTCTTTCTGAGTCACCTCGAAGATTTTCGGCGCGAACAGGGGCACCGCCGCTTTGCGAAAATCGGCAGTTACCGGCGGCCCGGTGAACCGCGTGGATGTTTCGGGAAGGGTCAGAAACAGCGCCAGGACCGCCACATGGACCAGGAGCGATCCCAAGCCCGCGCGGAACAGACGGCGGGATGTAATAGGTTCCTGCCACTCGGGAAACAACTCGAGCGGACCGGAATCATTAAGATTTGCCCGGGACATAGAGCGCCTGAGCCACCAATCGGGCGTGCGCCTCAATTTTATCAAGAATGTCCTGAGCCACCTCCAGCGCGGCCAGGCCCTCCCGGCCCGTCACCCTCGGAGCGGCCCTGGAAACCACGCAGCCGAAGAAGTTTTCCAGTTCCAGTCGCAGCGGTTCATCCTTGGTTACCGGCAGCGGCGCATAGCCGATCGATAGCGGCGGCTTAACTGTGAAGCGGGCCGCGTCCTGGCGGGTGTAATCGAGCGAGATATACTCGTGCGGCTGGAACAGGCGAAGCTTGCGCACGCGCTCGGTAGAAACACGGCTCGCGGTGAGGTTAGCGACGCAGCCGCCCGGAAACTGCATCCGCACATTCGCGATGTCCACTTTCTCGGAAAGAATGTGGATGCCCGCCGCGCGGATCTCCTCGGGTGCTTCTTTGGTGAGCGTGAGCACGATGTCGATATCGTGAATCATCAGATCGAGCACCACGTCCACGTCCAGACTGCGCGGGCTGAACTCGCTCAACCGGTGTACCTCGAAGAACAGGGGCCGCGAGATCACTGTTTCGAGCGCCGCCACCGCCGGATTGAACCGCTCCAGATGCCCGACCTGCAGGATCCGTCCGGTACGCTCGGCGGTCTCGACCAGCATGCGGGCTTCGTCCGCGGTACGAGCAATCGGTTTTTCGATCAGAACATCGACGCCGAGCTCCATCAACTGGCGGCCGATATCGGCATGGCTATGGGTGGGCGTCGCCACAACGGCGGCGTCCGCTTTTTGGGCCAGTTCTTCCAGGGAAGACAGTGCAGGACAGGTATGGTTTCGGGCAGCCTCTGCCGCCCGCTCGGTGTTGCTGTCCAAAACCCCGGCCAGCTCCGCGTGATCGGACTGATGAATCACGCGTAGATGGTTTCGGCCGAAGCTGCCTGCTCCGACGACCGCGACGCGGGGTTTCGATAGGTTCGATGGCAAGATATCGACGCGCTAGCTTTGGCTCGCCCGCATGGCGGCGATGCGGGCTTGCTGTTCGCGAGTCAGGTGCGGCACGATGCCCAGCATACGCTCAAGAACCATGAGCTGCGCGCGATGATGCATCTCATGTTCTTTCACGCCCAGGAGCATCTCGAAGCGGCTCTTGGCGGGTGGCTGCGCTCCCTCGGGGAAGCTGACCTGTTCACCCAGGAAAGCGTCGGATAAACCTTCCAGCCACTTGGCGAACTGATCGCCGCTGGTCCGCAGAAGCTGCACGATTTCCGCCTTGCTGCGCGATTTCTGCTCCTCGGCCAACATCGGGTGCATAAAGCTGTAGAAATTGAAACCTACCAGCGTGTTGAGCTTTTGTTCGCCATGTATCACCGTCGCAAAGCGTGTGCCCAGCGCGATGTGGACCAGTGTCTGGGCCACGGTGCGAGAGTCGGAAGCGGCCTGAAAGCTGTACTTGTCTTCGGGAATCTCTTCGGCGATCTTGATGGTATTATTCCGGACCGTGCGAAACGCGGCGGCCAAGTCTTTTGCAGAGTAGTAGTTCATCACCCACATTGTAAATCGTCCGTCAAGGACGGCGCGTTCGGTGATGAGCACGATAGGATGGCTTCGGGATGACGAAACACCGCGCTCAGTTTGCCGATACCGATCCGCATGCAATGGAGGTTTGGCTGGACTTGTTGCGACGGATGTCGCCTGGAGAAAAATTGGGCGCAACCCTCAATGCATCCCAATTCCTGCTACAGCTGTATGAGATGGGACACTTGCCTCGCGACTTGGTAATTCGTGCCTACGGCTGGGACCCGGAAGCCGATGGCGACCCCCGCTGACGCGTTTGTTCGGTTGCTGCAAGTTTTAGACCGGATGGAAATCCCCGGCCGACCATGGACGCCGACATCGTCGCCGATTTGAAGCCAGCCCAAGTCGACGAGTTCGTTTCTCTACTCAAGGCTGATTTCTACGCCGATGCCCCCGCTATCCGCGAGGCACTCGGCAGCGGGCGATCGTTCAATCTTATTCACTACGCCACGACCTTCAAGATCGACATATTCCCGCTTCGAGATGACCCCTACAGCCGGTGGCAACCCTCAAGGTCGACGACTTGCTCGATCGCCTCCTGGCGGAGTGACGCAGCCGCCTGGGACCAACCGGAACTTAAGACCTAGCCGAAGGCTGGGCTGCTAAAATTGAGGTCTCCCCATGGAAATCGAGAAGGTTTATGAGCCCCAGCGGTTCGAGCCGCACTGGGCTAAGTGGTGGGTGGACCAACAACTCTTTCACCCTGAGCCCGCACCCGGAGACCCTTATTTTTCGCTGGTCATCCCGCCGCCGAACGTCACCGGCTCGCTCCACATGGGGCACATGTTCGAGCATTCCATCATCGATGCCCTCATCCGCTGGCATCGCATGCGTGGCGAGCGGACCCTATGGCTGCCCGGCACCGATCACGCCGGCATCGCCACCGAGTTGATGGTCGACCGGCAACTGGCGCAGCAGGGCATCCAGAAGCGCGACCTGGGCCGCGAGGAGTTCCTCAAGCGGGTTTGGGAATGGAAGGCGCAGCACGGCGGCCGAATCGTCGAGCAGATGAAGCGCGCCGGCGATAGCTGCGACTGGTTGCGCGAGCGATTTACGCTCGATCCCGGGTTATCGCGCGCAGTGCGCGAAGCGTTCGTGCGCCTGTACGAGAAGGGACTCATCTATCGCGCCAATTACATCGTCAACTGGTGCCCGCGCTGCCAGACTGTGCTCTCGGATCTGGAAGTGGAGCACGAAGAAACCCAGGGCCATCTGTGGCACATCGCGTATCCGGTGAATGGAAGCTCGCTCAAGCTGGTGGTGGCCACCACGCGCCCGGAAACTATGCTGGGCGATACCGCGGTCGCCATCAATCCACGCGATCCACGCGCTGCGGAGCTGGCGGGCAAGACCGTGCGGCTGCCGCTGATGGATCGCGATATTCCCATCGTGCTCGACGAGATGGCCGAGCTCGGATTCGGCTCGGGCGCCGTGAAAATCACGCCTGCGCACGATCCGAATGACTTCGAGGCCGGCAAACGTCACAACTTGCCGAGCATTCAGGTGATCGACGGCAATGGGCGAATGACTGCTGCCGCAGCGCGGTTTGCAAATTTAGACCGCTTCGAGGCCCGCAAACAGGTGGTTGCCGAGCTCGAAAAGCTCGGCCTGATGGAGAAGATCGAGCCCTACAAACTCAGCGTCGGCAAGTGTCACCGCTGCAAGACGATCGTCGAGCCGCTGGTTTCAAAGCAGTGGTGGATGAAGATGAAGCCGCTGGCCGAGCCGGCGATCAAGGCCGTGGAAGAAGGTCGCATCACGTTCGTGCCCGCCAATTGGGCCAAAACCTACTTCGAGTGGATGTACAACATTCGCGACTGGTGCATCTCGCGGCAACTGTGGTGGGGGCATCGGATTCCGGTGTGGCATTGCGCGACATGCGGCGAAGTCACTGTGGCCCGTGAAGATCCCACGCAGTGTGCTCACTGCGGGTCAAAGAACATCGAGCAGGATCCTGACGTGCTCGATACCTGGTTTTCGAGCGGGCTGTGGCCGTTCTCGACGCTAGGCTGGCCGGATGATACGGCCGATCTGCGGACGTTCTATCCCACCTCGCTGCTGGTGACGGGCTTCGACATCATCTTCTTCTGGGCCGCGCGCATGATCATGTTCGGCCTGGAATTCATGGGTGAAGTGCCCTTCCAACAGGTTCATATTCACGGCCTGGTGCGCGATGCCGAGCGCCAGAAGATGTCCAAGACCAAGGGCAACACCATCGATCCGTTGGTCATTAATGAGCAGTACGGCACCGATGCGGTGCGGTTCGCGCTGCTCAGTAGTGTAGCGCCGGGGGGCGACATCGCATTCAGCGAAGAGAAGCTGACCTCAGCACGCAATTTCGCAAATAAGATCTGGAATGCATCGCGGTTGCTGTTCAGCAAATCACGGGAGGGCACGGGCCAGCCCGCTTCACTTGCTGACCGTTGGATAAAGGACCGGCTTAACCGCTGTGCCGAGAAGGTCAACGACGAATTCCGCAATCATCGCTACGATCAAGCGGCTTCCAGCCTTTATCACTTCTGGTGGAACGAATTCTGCGACTGGTATCTGGAGATGAAAAAGCTGGACTCAGATTGGAGTTATACCTATGTCGTCTACGAACAGGCTCTGCGGCTGCTACATCCGCTGATGCCATTTCTCACGGAAGAGCTGTGGCATCGATTGGAGATGCCAGGCAAGTCGATTGCGCTAGCGGCCTATCCGGAGTTCGATGGCACGATCGATTCTGAGTCGGAACCCGCCGTTTGGACCATCCAGGAAATCGTGACCGAAATCCGTCAGGAACGCGCCGCAAATAAGGTTGATAAGAGCCAAGCTCTGAAGGCAGCGGTGCGCAGAAATGGCAAAGAACTGAGAAGGATTCAGGAGCACCGGACAATAATTGAGCGGTTGGCTAATGTCACGCTGACGATCGAAGAAGGGACGCCCGCTCCTGTGAAACTTGACATTCCGATCGACCGCGCGCGTCTGGAGAAAGAGAACGAACAGATTCAAAAACAGCTCGCCAATCTTGAGCGGCAGTTCACGAACCAGGAATTCATGGCGAAGGCGCCCGAGAAGGTGATTACGGGCATGCAACAGAAGAAAGCCGAGTACGAGGCTCAGCTTGCCAAAAACCGCGCTGCGCTTTAATGTCGATGCAGTGCGCGCGCGCCTGCCCGGGCGGCGCATCGACTGGTTCGAGAGCCTCGATTCGACGATGATCGAGGCGCGCCGAAGGCTGGTGCCTGGACGAATCGTGGGGGCGGAAGAGCAGACCGCCGGCATGGGTCGTCACGGTCGCAAATGGATCTCTCAAGCGGGCGCCGGCCTTTATGTCTCGATGGTCCTCTCGGCGAAGCCAGTCCCTGTTGTGATGCTCGCCCTCGGACTCGCCGCCAGAGAGGCTGTCGGGAACGCCGACCTTAGATGGCCGAATGACGTGCTTCTTAATGGGAAGAAGTGCGCCGGCGTGCTGGCGCAACTCGAAGGCGAAACGATCATCGTCGGCATCGGGATCAACGTCAGCCAGACGCAATTTCCGGCCGATCTTGAAACGCCCGCGACCTCGCTGCTGCTCGAAGGCCTCCCCGTATTTCGCGAAGATTTGATGGTGTCACTCGTTGAACTCGTAGATCGCTATGCACGACTGAGCTCCGATGAGATTTTGCGCCAATTCACAAATGCTTCGAGCTACGTTTTCGGAAAGCGCGTGCGTGTAGAAGCAGGCTTCGAGGGCGTGACCTGCGGGCTGGATCCGGCGGGTTTCCTGCGGGTGCGAGAAGATAATGGAACGGTAACCACGATCCTCGCAGGAGGCGTGCGTCCAATCTAACTTATGCTGCTCGCGCTTGACGTCGGCAACTCGAACGTAACCATCGGCGCCTTCGACGGCGAAGACATCGCCGGCCGCTGGCGGCTGCGCACCATTCAGGAGCAGACCGCCGACGAGTGGGGAATCCTGATCCGAAATCTGTTTACACTTTCGAAGCTGGATCTGCCCGCAGTGAAGGACGTGATCATTTCGAGCGTGGTTCCGGCCGTCGATCAGCCGCTGGAGGCGATGACGGAACGTTATTTCCGCCGCAAGCCGCTGTTCGTGAATCATGCGACCGACCTTGGCATCACCGTGCGTTATGACAACCCGCGCGAAGTGGGCGCGGACCGCCTGGTGAACGCCGTCGCGGGATTCACCAAGTACGGAGGCCCGTGCATCGTGGTCGACTTGGGCACCACCATCAACTTCGACATCGTCTCGGCAAAAAAAGAATTTCTGGGCGGCGTGATCTGTCCGGGGATTGGGATGTCGATCTCCGGCTTGTTCGCCAAGACGGCGCGCCTGCCCATGGTGGATTTCCGCGAGCCCGAAAAACTGATCGGATCGAACACGGTGGGAAGTATAACCTCCGGACTCTATTACGGTTTTATAGGTATGATCGACGGCATCGTGGAGCGCATCACGGCCGAGCTGGGTCCGCAGACCAAGGCCATCGCTACCGGTGGGCAAGGGCAGTTGATCGCGCGCGCCTCGCGCTTCGTCAAGATTTATGACGAAGACCTGACGCTTCACGGCCTGCGCCTGATCTGGCAGCGCTGCGCGAATCCGTAACACAAGCGGTGACCGACAATTACTTCAACTACTTCACGGAAATCGAGGAGCATTTCCAGCGCGCGCGCGGAACAGGGCTGTTTCTGCTGTCGCCGCTGGATTGGGCGCTGATCGAAGCCTGGAAGAATTCGGGCGTGCCGCTCGAAGCCGTGCTGCGGGGCATCGACGCGGCGTTCGAGAAATGGCGAGCTCGTCCGGCGCGGGCCCGTTACCAGATGGTCAATTCGGTGGCCTACTGCGCCCAGGCGGTGGCCGAGGAAGCTCAGTCCATGTCCGCCGGCGCGCCTGCCAAGCGCCGCGAGACCGCGCCGCCATTTTCGCTCGAGGACGTCCGCAAGCATCTGCAGCGGAATGCCGAGGCCTTGCGCGCCGCCGGTCACAGCGACCTCGCGGAATCGCTCGAACGTTTGGACCTCGAAAAGCTGTACGGCGATCTGGAGCAACTGGAGCAGCGGTTGACAGCGATCGAAGAGAAGATGATCGCTCGCGCCCGGGTGGCTTCGAGCGAAGAGGCTCTGTTCGAGGCGCGTCGCGCTCTCGACCACGAGCTGAAGCCGTATCGCGGCAGGATGAATGCGGAGCAGCTCGCCACGCTCGAACGCCAGTTTCTGGATCGGAAGGTCCTGGAATCGGCAGGTCTGCCGCGGCTGAGCCTGTTCTATCTGACCGTGTAGGCTGGTGTACACTGGAATTTAGGTTAGGCTCGGAGGTGAGTTTTCTCGAGTAGCCTGCTCCCTAGTTGGAGCCACCTTATTTCGGCGAACGGCGTCGGTCGCGTCGCGAAAAGGGTATCCTGCGGCCTGCTCAACGTTATTTCCCGCGCTGTCTTTCCAGACGATTGCCGCGTCTGCGGCGAGCCCCTTCAGGAATTTTCCAGAATCCCGGTTTGCAAAGCCTGTCTTGCGGAACCGGAGCCGCTCATCGCGGAATATTTCTGCGTCGCCTGCCGGATGCCGTTCGTCAACCGCTTCCCGCTGGATGAAACCGGCCGCTGTATGCTGTGCCGGCTGGGGCTGCAGGGTTTCGACGCAGTGTATTCATACGGATCGTATGAAGGCACCCTGCGGCAACTGGTCCATTTGTTCAAGTACGGCGGCGTGCGGCCGCTGGCGGGACCCTTTGGACGGTTATTGGTCCATGCGCTGCCGCGCGAGACAAGCTTTGACGTCATAGTTCCTATGCCGCTGCATTGGTTTAAACAATGGCAGCGCGGATTCAACCAGGCGGATCTTTTGGCGCGGGAAATCGGGAAGAAGTGGCACGTTCCGGTGCGAAACGTGATTCGCAGGCGTCGGGCCACCAGTCCGCAAGCCGGACTTACCAACGCGAAACGCCGGGCAAATGTGCGCGGGGCTTTCCGGGTCAGGCCTGGTCGGCCTCTTCAGGGAATGCGAGTGCTGCTGGTGGACGACGTGGTCACCACCGGCGCTACGGCCAGCGCGTGTGCGCGGGTTTTGAAGCGCGCGGGGGCCGCGCACGTATCTCTGCTGGCGCTAGCGCGCACGGATCGCCGCGCGGCGGTCGAGCTTTCTTTTACAGCTGCGGGAGGGCGCGCATGATCGCAACACACAGCACTACACACCAAGAGCGCCTGCACCGGCCCGTGCTGGTCCTGAACTCGAGCTACGAGCCGATCAATGTGTGCGCGGCGCGGCGCGCTCTGGTGCTGGTGCTCAAAGGAGTCGCCGCGGCCGAAGAACATTCCAGCGGCCATGTTCACTCCGCCCGCGCGGCGATCAAGGTGCCGAGCGTGATCCGGCTGCTCGAATACCGCCGGATTCCGCACCAGACCCGAGCCCTGTCGCGCAAGAACATCCTGATGCGCGACCGCTACACCTGCCAGTACTGCCTGCGGACCATGAGCTCGGGCGATCTGACGCTCGATCATGTGATGCCGCGTTCCCGCAAGGGTGAAACCACGTGGGAGAATCTGGTGGCCTGCTGCCATCCCTGCAACAATCGCAAGGGCAGCCGCACGCCGGAGGAAGCCGGGATGCGTCTGGCGCGCGCCCCGCGGCCGTTCAGCCTGCATACCAGCCGGCATCTGATGCGCCTGCTCGGCAAGAGCGACGATCAGTGGCGAAAGTACTTGTTCTATTAACTATCGCCCGTGCCGCTTGGTCCGGCCGTGGGTGACGCTGTTCTCCGCCACCAGCACGCGCGATGGATAGAATCCCTGGCGCACAAAGCGATCGGTGACCACCCGCATTCCCGCTTCGCGAATCAGTTCGGGCACGCCGCTCTCCACCTGGCGGCCCCAGAAGGCCGGAACCAGCTTGCCGCCCACCGTGTAGAGATGGTTGAACATCTTCACGTTCTGCCCGATCACCACCAGTGAAAACTTCCCGCCTGCGCGAAGCACGCGGCGGATCTCGCGCAGCGTGAGCTGGATATCATCCTGCGATAACAGCTCCAGCAGGTAGCAGCACATCACGGCGTCGAAACTGGCGGTGCGAAAGGGAAGACTGCGAACGTCCACCGCGCCACAGTGCGCCTGGGCTTGGGGACAAGCTTTGCGAGCCACACGCAGCGTGTGGGCGGCCATGTTGGGCGAAAGATCCAGCCCGAAGGTCCGGCCGTCAGGATTGGCCTTCACCAGGCGGCGGAACATTTCCCCGCTGCCGGTGGCGACCTCTAAAACGCGCATCCCATTGCGAATCCCGGAATGCCGCAGCGCGCACGCATGTGCTTTGGAATGAAAGAAAAAAGTGCTGACTGGATAAACCGAAGCGACCATGTCGTAAACGCGGCGCGTCCGCTCTGCTATAGTGCGCGGCATCCGATCTTCGCGGGGCAGAAGTAAAGAATAGTTATAGTTAAGGTTGCTCAGATATGGCTCCCGTTACGTGGGCTACCCGCTACCCACCAAGGATTCGACTCCCACTACGGTACCACTGACTTGCTCCGGAATTTCGATACCCGTGCTGGTGCCTTCGCCGGGACGGCTGTCGATCCACATGCGGTAGCTGTCGCCGTATAGCACCTTTAGGCGCTCGTTAACGTTGTTAACCCCAATTCCGCCCTGCTCGAACATCCGCGCAAGACGGGATTCTGGAATGCCTACGCCGTCGTCTTCCACCACAATCTGAAGCTGGCTGCCATGGCGGCGGCTGCGGACCCGGATGGTCCCGCCGTCCACCTTGCTCGCAAGACCGTGGCGAATGCTGTTTTCCACCAGCGGCTGGAGCAGCATGCTGGGAACCAGAAGATCCAAGGTGTCGGGGTCAACGTCTTTGACAAAGCGCAACTTGTCGCCGAACCGGACCATCTCGATCGAAAGGTAGTCTTCGATAAAGCCCAGTTCTTCGCCTAGTGAGATGAGGTTGTCCTGCTGGCGCAGCAGGCGGCGAAGAATCTTCGAGAGTTTGTAGACCACTTGGCGGGCCTGGTCAGGGTCCAGGCGGATCAGCGAGGCTACGGAATTCAGAGTGTTGAAGAGAAAATGAGGATTGATCTGGCTGCTGAGCGCGGCGAGTCGGGCTTCGTTGAGGCGAAGCTGCTGCTGTTCCAGTTTCTTCTCGTTGCGGTTGCTGTTCCAGACCTTGATGGGCAGCGCAACGGCAAACAGAGTGGTCGCGTAAACCGCCGCCAGTACCCAGGGCCCGGCGTCGGTCCAGGATTGTTGCAGCGCGAATACGCCATGGTCGGGGAAGCTGGAGGCGAGCGTGGATCGAAGCACTTCGGCCAGCATGATCACGCCCACGCAGGCGATGCTGAATCCAGCCAGTCGAAGGTCGCCCCGGCGAAGGAGCCGGACGATCGCTAAGTCCGGGAAGGGCGTGAACTTCCAGATAAACTCTTTATCCGGAGCGAGATCGCGGAGCAGGCCGCCCATCACGCCAGCGGCCGCGAATAGCAGCATGGTCAAGGGCCGGCTCTCGAACAGGGCCGGAATCGCGATAAATACGCCCGACAGCAAGCCCGTGACGTAGCCCCCGAGCATTCCCATCACCAGGCTTCCTTCCATCCCGAGATCGACGGCCTGATACGCTCCGGGGTTAGCGACGCGAACGGCGACCCCTGCGCCATAGATGAGGGCGCAGACCAGGGCCATTTTGACGCGCTGGGTGAGGGTCCGCTCCTCGCGCAGGAGCATTCGCTGAAAGCCGGTGGAACGAGTGAGAATACTAGCCAGCGAAGCCGCCACGGCGAGCTTCACCAGTAGAATCAGCAAATGCTGTGCAGGCATGTAAAGGCCCGGGCGCGCGGGAGCCGCCCTGCGGACATTATAATGGAGTTACCTCGCCTGCATTTGTTTCGCGATTATCATGTCCCCCACATTCGAGCTACGAAAAGTGGCCGAGGCGGATTTCCCCAGCCGCTTCGGGCAGTTCCGGATCTACGGGTTTGCCTATACGGCGGCGGGCGAGACCGAGGAAGTTGTAGCACTCAAAATGGGCGATCTGGAACACGGGGGCCCTCCGCTGGTTCGCATTCATTCGCAATGTCTCACCGGCGACGTGTTCCACAGCCTGCGATGCGATTGCCGCGCCCAACTGGAGCTGGCGCTTGAAACTATCGCGCGCGAGGGACGCGGGCTGCTGGTTTATGAAAATCAGGAAGGCCGCGGCATCGGGCTGCTGAACAAGCTGCGCGCCTATGAGTTGCAGGATCACGGCGCGGATACCGTGGAGGCCAATGAGCAGCTTGGCTTCCTGGCGGATTTGCGGGGCTACGAGGCGCCCGCGGCCGTGGTGCGGTACTTCGAATTGTGGGCAGTGCGGCTGATGTCCAACAATCCGGAGAAGATACAGGCTTTGGAAAAAGCCGGCGTTCGGGTTGCTGAACGGGTTCCGGCGCTGGTGGATGAGATGGAATCGACCACGGATTATTTGCGGACCAAACGCGAGAAGCTGGGGCACCTGCTGGATCGCGGGTAGGTTAGCTAGCCTGCGGACGCGCTGAGGCTGCGGAGCTTGGCCGACAGCGTAGTCCTTTTCAAACCGAGCATCCCGGCGGCGACGGTCTTGTTGCCGCGAGCTTTCCGCAGCGCTTCCTCGATGATCTGACGCTCGATCCGGCCCACGGTCTGCTCGAAATTGAGACCGGTCCCGGAGACCGCGATCGACTGAAGCGCACTTATGGGTAAAGCGGGGCCCGCCAGTGTGAAATCGGAAGGGATCAGCAACTCACGTTCTCCACTGAAAGCGATGGCCATCTCGACCGCGTTCTCCAGTTGCCGGACATTTCCCGGCCATGAAAACGCGCGCAGCTTGGCGAGGGTCGCCGGGGCAAGTCGTCGCTGTGCAATGGTCTCCTGGCGGCAGACTCTTTCGATGAAATGGTTCGCCAGCAAAGGGATGTCCTCGGGCCGATCGCGCAAGGGGGGCACCGTGATCGGAACCACGCTCAAGCGGTAGTACAGATCCTCCCGAAACATTCCTTGCCGGACCAGATCCAGCAGATTCACGTTGGCGGCAACGATCATTCGAACGTCCACGCGGACAGTTTCTGAGCTGCCGACGCGCTGGAACTCCCGTTCCTGCAGAAACCGAAGGAGCTTGGTCTGGACGCCCAGGGGCAGATCGCCGATCTCGTCCAAAAAGAGCGTTGACCGGTTGGCCTGCTCGCAGCGGCCGATGCGCTGCTGCGAAGCTCCGGTAAAAGCGCCCTTGACGTGGCCGAACAGCTCGGCTTCGAGCAGCGTCTCCGGAAGCGCAGCGACGTTCACGGCCACCATCGGGAACTGGCTGCGCGGGCTCGCCAGGTGCAACGCGCGCGCGACTACCTCTTTCCCAGTGCCGGTTTCACCAGTGATGAGAACCGTGGAACGCCGCTTGGCGACCAGGCGGATCACGTCGAGGGTGCGCATTATGGCGGGGCTGGTCCCGACCAGCATCTGGCGCCACGGCTCGCTGACATCGTCGGCCGGCCTGCTCCGGCAGGCGTCGGCGGCAGCCTGTATTTTGGCGATCGCGTCGTCGTCCGGACCGGCGACGTCGTATGCGCCGAGCTGCATGTAGCGCACCGCATCGGCGACGAGGGCGCTAGCATCGCAGATCACCACGGGCACGGAGCGACGCAGTGAGAGAAGCCGTTCCAGCAGGTCGTCGACCGGCGCGTCGGGGACGGGAGTGGCTACGATCGCCACATCGTAGTCGACGTTACCCAGGCGGTCGATGCCCTCCGCCGCTGTTAGGGCGCGATCGACCAGCCATTCTGGCGGCAGATCGACGCCGTCCGCTCCGATTTGAAGAGCTTGGAGCGCTCCTCGTTTCAAGTTTGTGCCTCCGATGATCCATCGGGCGTGATTGGCGGCAGCGTCTGCGCTTGAGGCTAGGATTTGACCGGCTACGTAGCTCCCATGTCCGGTACACTGCTGTTTTGATCCAACTGCGCCGCATCACTTCGAGCGGAAGGTTCGTGCCTGAGATCGACGGCCTCCGCTTCATAGCAGTCACTTCTGTGGTGCTGTATCACCTGGCGGTATTCGTTCAGGCGGGGAGAGCAGGGGGTGATCCGGCGGACTGGATGTGGCGTATAGCCGCGCACGGCTATCGGGGTGTGAACCTGTTTTACGTGATCAGTGGTTTCATTCTGGGTCTGCCTTTTGCCGCTCACCACTTGCAGGGGAAACCTCCGGTAAAGCTGAAGTCCTATTTCCTGCGACGGCTGACTCGTCTGGAACCGCCCTACCTGCTCAATTTGTTGATCTGCTACGCCGTGCTGGTATTGGCCCCGGGAGGGGACTGGCGAGAATTGCTTCCGCGACTCGCGGCAAGTGCTGCCTATGTGCACAATGTGTGGTTCGCCGACCAGAGTGCGATCAATCCGGTAGCGTGGACCCTCGAGGTCGAGGTCCAGTTCTATTGTCTGGCTCCGCTGCTAGCGGGAATCTTTGCGATACGGCCAAGGCGATGGCGGAGGGCGGGCTTGCTGGCTGTCATCCTGCTGGCCGGGATCGTCCAGCTCTATTACTGGGATGCTACGCCCAGGCCTAGGCTGAGCATTCTGTACGCGCTTCAGTTTTTTCTGGCAGGCTTTCTTCTCGCGGACGTCTACCTTGTGGACTGGGAGGAAAAACCCACTCCACACTGGGTCTGGGACGCGGTGGCAGTCGCAGGCTGGTCGGTGCTTTTCGCTCTCGATGACGCGCAGGTGTGGATAGTTTTTCCACTCCTGACGCTGACATTGTGTGTGGCGGCGTTCCGGGGTGTCCTGGTAAACCGGGTACTCCGAAACCCAGCGGTGACCACCATCGGAGGGATGTGCTACACCATTTACCTATTCCACTATGTCGTGATTCCACCAATGTTGCGAGTCAGCGGCGGCTTTCATCCGCTGGCCCAAGGGCTGTTCGCCGTATTTGTGGTGATGCTGGTCAGCTGCGCGTATTTTGTCCTGGTCGAACGGCCATGTATGCAAAAAGACTGGCCGCAGCGGGCTTGGGCCCGGCTGACCGGCCGGCCTACTGGAAGTATTTAGCTGCCAGTTCGGGATCTACTTCCACCGCTTTGCTCCAGGCGGCGCGAGCTTCTTCGTCCTTGCCGACTGCCTTGAGGGCGTGGCCCAGGTTGGTGAGAGCCGCTGGGAAATCGGGCTGCGTTTCCGATGCCAGCCGGTAACACTCGGCAGCTTTTTCGGGCTCTCCGGCAGACTGCATCAACAGGCCCAGGTTATACGACAATTCCAGCGACCGCTCTCCCAACGCGGTCAGCTTCTGGTGCAGGTCCCAAGCGCGATTGTGGTCCTTGCGCTCGATCGCGATGGCGGTCAGGGCCCGTAGTGCGTCGGGATTCTGAGGCTGAAGGGACAGGACCCGCTCGAACGTCTCAGAGGCGGTATCCAGGTCCTGGAATTTCCAGCAGGCCAAGCCCAGGTTGAGCAACGCTTCGATCCAGTCGCCGCGCTGCTTGATGCAGATCTCAAAGCTGTCCACGGCGGCAGCGAAATCGCCGCGCTGGAGCTGGAGGAATCCCAGGCGATAGGCGGCGTCCTCCCAATCGGATTTCAGGTTGACCAGTTTCGCGAAATGCCGCTCGGCTTCTTCGGCGCGACCCTCGCGCTCATCGAGCAGCGCCAGGTTCCACAACAGACCGGGGGAATCGGGAGCAGCGGCGAGAGCGGCTTCGCAGGCGTGGCGGGCGCCGGCCAGATCGCCCCGTTCCTGCAGGAGGACGCCCAGATGGGCATTCGCCTCGGGGGCTTCCGGACGGAGTTTCACGGCTTCACGATACGCGTTACCAGCCTGATCCGTGCGGCCGGTTTTCTGATAAGCGAGCCCCAAGTTAAACCAAGCTTCGTACGAATCAGACGCGATCTTAACGAGCGTGGAGCAGTGTTGCACCGCGCCGCTAAAGTCGCCCCGAGAGAGGGCGGCGGCCGTCAGACCTTCCAGCGCCGGGCGGGATTGCGGCCGGATCTTAAGCATACGCTCGGAATACTCTTTGGTCTTGGCGTCGTCCTTGCGCGCCATGGAAAGGGTGATCAGGTTCACCAGCAATTCGCCGGAGCTTGCGTTGCTGGGCAGCAGCTTGCGGTAAATCTCGGCGGCTTCGTCCAGCTTGCCGAGCTGATGCAGGGCCACAGCCTTTCCAAACAGCGTCCGGTCCTGACCGGGGCTCGCGCGAAGGGCCTGATCGAAATGTTGCAGAGCTTGCTCGGGCTGTCCCAGATGCAGCAGGCACAAGCCGCGTCCGGTCTGGGCTTGCCACAGGGGCGGGTCGAGCGAGATTGTCTTTTCGAAGGCGCGGCCGGCTTGGTCGAACTGCCCCTGGCGCTCGAGAGCGAGTCCGAGATTATAGTGCGCCACCGCGTTGTTCGCTTCGGCAGCGATTACTTTGGAGTAGCAGGCGGCTGCCTCTCCCCACTTCTGCTGTTCGAAGCGCAGATGGCCCAGCCCGGAATAGACCTCGGCGGGTTTTTCGCCGCGAGACGCTGCGCTTTCGAGTTCCTTGACGGCGTCGTCCAGCCGGCCCGCTGCGGCGAGCTTGACCGCGTTCCCCAGAGCGCTGGTCTCGGCCGGGCGCTGCGTCTTCGGTTTGGCGGCGGGAGAATCGCCGCGCATCAGCCGTTCTACCAGCTCGTCATCTACAAAGAAAGCCTGTTCGTCATTCTGAGGCATAAAAGGTACTCCTAATTTTTCGGCACTAGCGCCACTACGTTCACATTTCCCTGCAGCGCCGCTTGCTCATCCCGTTCGGAGAAAAGTCCCACGCCGCCCGAACCGAAGCGGCTGTCGGTCCATTCGTCGATTTTCTGGCCTTGTATCCAGGTGATGAAATGATTGCCGATCGCCTCGAAGCGGATCTTGTAGACGGTATCCACGCGCACCTTCATAGGCAGCGGAATCACCACACGGTTTTCATCCTGTCCGTCGATGACGGCGAAGTGCACCAATGCTACGGTCGGCTCCAGGCCCGGCGTGACGACTTCGAGCTTGGTCACGTAATAGTTCCTCGGATTCAGCCCCCGGAATATCCAGCCGATCGCCTTGGTCTGGATCTGCGCCTGAAACTCCATGCGATAATCGCTGAGCTTGGCGGAGCCGCTGAGCACCGAAATGTGCCGTCTGGATTTGGCAGCGTTGGCCCAGTCGTCGATCCAGCCGCCGGAGATGGGCACGCCGGAGTCAACGCTGGCGGTGGGCTGCACGGCGACAGGCGCCTCATTGGCGGTCTTGCCGCCGCCGCGCGTTACCACGTAGGCGATCCCGGCAAGTCCCACGATCACCGCCGCGGCGATACCAATCTTGACGCCGGTGGAGAGTTTGGACCAACCGCTTTGCGTCGCTTCAAGATTCCACGAAGGAACCGCGGTATCGGATGCCGCAGCAGCTTCGCGTGGTCGCGGGGCGGGCGATTCTTTGCGCGGGACTACGGCCGGTTCCAGGGCGGGCTTCGGGACTGGCACTGCGGGAGCCGAGACCTTCGTAGCGTTGATCTCGGGAACTGCTGCCCGCTTAACCTGCACTGGCTTGGGCGCCGGAACGACGGACGGTCTGATGCGTTCTTCGATTTTCTCCGGTGCCGGTTTCGATTGAACGGGTGCGGCGGCAGCCGCAGGCACCTTGGCGAGAGCGGGAGCCGGACCAAACACAATTACGGGGCGCAGCGGCAGAGCGGCGGATAGCGGGAGTTGCACGTCGGAAGCTGCGGTGATGGCGGAGGTACGCGTTTGCGCCAATTTGCCGTGAGGTGCGGCCAGGCCGTGAAGTGTAACCGGAAGAGCTTTAGTCACCAGTGCCGGTGGCGCAGCCGTGGCTTGGGGCGCGATCACGGCTTCGGGCGCGGGCTGAGCGGGCGGCTCGGCTTGCGGAGACTCTGGAGGAGCGGCGGGACTCGCGGAGACGGGACTGTCCGAGTAGGCAAATCCGATGGTGGCGAAGTCCAGACGCGCCAATTGGCCCAGCTCGGCCGGAGTCACCGGAAATCCGCGAGCGACGCCGATCCAAGGGGTGGCTTTCTGGGGAGGATGAGGCGACATAAGAATCTCCATGACGTCGGCAGCGCCGGCTGGTTCGTTCCCGGTATCGGGGCTCAAATGCAATTCCATGACGGGAGCGGGGCCCGCGAACTCGCGAAGCTCCATGCCGCGTTCGCTCTTGCGGGTGTGGTGGTCCAGAGCCTGCAGTGAAAGTGCCAGCTCGACACGCGGGGCGGACGCCAGGAATCCCTCGGCCGAGGTTGCCGAGGCTCCCGCTGTTGCACCGGGCAGACTCGGGGAAGTTACACGTTCCAATTCGAGCGAGCCGGCATGCTGAAAGGTCGTCACCGCCGGCACCAGCGGTTCGCTCACAAATCCCGCGAGGGGCGCGGGACCCTCATCTTCGGCGGTGACGGACCGGCTGGGAGCGGGAGCTTCAATCATCGCGATGGCCGGACGCGCGTGAATCTGGCGTTGCGGCAGCACGGGCCCAGGTGCGTCGCAGCGGGGGCTTTCAGGGACGGGATCGGAAGCGATGGGAAGCGCGGCGGGACGGCCGAGCGGCGCCGCGGCCTCGGCAGGCGGCTGTGCATGCAAAAGCCGGGCCAGCGCCAATTGCTCGTACTGTTCCTGGTACTCCTTGCGGTGAGCCTCCGAACAGAACTCGCCCCCACCTCGCAAACGCTTAAGGAGGGCCAGCTCCTTCCCGCAGAAAAGACACCGCATACAAGTTTTACATCGTCACATTGGGCCTGAGACTAAAGAGGGGCCTTAAGGCTTTCTCTGCGGTAAAGCACTTATTTAGACTTTTTGGGTGAAACAGCTTAGAGCGCGTTAGGTGAAACCCCCGTTCCGGGCGAAGCAGGGATGTGTCGGCAACATCCAACGGGGCGGGAGCAACGGTTTTTCGGCAACGCAACGGTTACGCCGAAAACCCTACGGGCAGTAGGCAATTCACCATGTAGCCGGCCTAAAGTTCTTTTCCTACTTGCACGATGAATGTAACACCGATCAGGTTGAATTTAAGCGGGAGCTCATGGAGGTGGAAGGCATGGCCAAGGTGGAAGCGCTGAAGAATCACTTGGAGGCGTTACGAAACGCTATTCCTGAATTGAAAGGCGTGCTGCTGGCGTCCAGCGAAGGACTGCCGATCGCACACTCGTTGACCAACGGCGCGGATCCGAACCGGGTGGCCGCTATGGCCGCCGCAGCGACGACGCTGGGGCGCAAAGTCAGTGAAACGATGGGTGCAGGCGCGCTCGGCGAGGTTTCGGTGCAAGCCGAAGAGGGCGCACTGTTCGTGTACTCCGCGGGAGCAAAGGCGGTCCTGGTGGTGCTCAGCCCGCAAGGTGGAAACGCCGGACTGATTCACTTGGAAGCGCGCGAGACGGCCAAGCAGATCGCCGAATTATTCTAAGATCGTGAGTTGCGCCGCGGAATCGACCGCGGCAGGAAGGGCCGCACGCAGCTTGCGTGCTGCTGCTTTGCCGACCACCGCGGCAACCTCTTCTTCCGAAACTTCCCTAACCCTGTCCAGGCTCCCGAAGTGCCGTAGCAGCTTCACCGCCGTCTTTTCCCCGATGCCCGGAATCCGCGCCAGCTCGCTGCGCAAGCGGTCCGCGTTACGGCGGGTGCGGTGGAAGGTCACGGCGAAGCGATGCGCTTCGTCCCGAACAAGCTGAATCAGGTGCAGCACGGGCGAGAACTTGTCGAGCACTACCGGCTCGTCTTCCTGGCCGTACACGTAGATCCATTCTTCCCGTTTCGCGATCGACGCCAGAGGCTGGTCGGTAATCCCCAGCGATTCGAGTGCGGCCGCCGCGGCGTGCAATTGGCCGACCCCGCCATCGACCAGAGCTAATCCGGGACGGGCGGCGCCTTCCTGCTGCAGGCGCTGATAGCGGCGCGTGATGACCTCTCGCATGGAAGCGAAATCGTCGTTCCCCTCGACGGTGCGGATGATGAACTTGCGGTAATCCGATTTCTTCATCCGGCCGTCTTCCCACACCACCATGCTGGCAACCTTGTCGGTGCCCTGGATGTGTGAAATATCGAAGCACTCGATCCGACGCGGAGGTTTCTCGAGACTTAGGGCATCGCGCAATGCCTCCTGGATGGCGCTGGAGGAAGGTTTCATGACCCGGAAGCGCTGCTCGAAACTGTGGCGCGCGTTGGACTCGACTAACGCCAGCATGGCCTTTTTCTGCCCCCGCTGCGGCGTGTTAATTTCCACTTTGCGGCCGCGCTTTTCGGTGAGGTACTCCTCCAGAACGGCGCAGTCTTCGAAGCCCACGGGCACATGAATGAACGCAGGGACGTAGGGATCGTTGAGATACACCTGCTTTAGAAGCGAGGAGAAGAATTCGGGCGGGTCGAATTTATGCTGGTCCTCCCAGAAGAACTCGCGGCGGTCGACGATATGGCCGCGCCGCAGGTGGAACAGGTTCACGGCGACCAGGGGAGGCTCGGCGTAGTAGGCGAAAATGTCGGTGTCGTCGCCTTCGGCGGCGGCCATCTTCTGTTTTTCGCCCAGCTCTTCCACTGTGTGCAGCAGATTCTGCAGAGAGGCCGCCTCTTCATAGCGGGTGGCCTGACTGGCGGCTTCGACGCGTGCTCGCAGTTCCTGTTCGAGATCCTTGTGCCGGCCTTCCAGAAACAGGCGGACATCGCGCACCGCCTGGGCGTAGCGCTCATCGCTGACCAGGCCTTCGACACACGGCCCGTGGCAGCGATGGATGTGGTACTCCAGACAAGGATGCGAATGTTTACGCGTCAGATCGACGTTGCAGGAAGGCACCTTGAAGTGGCGATGGATGAAGTGCACCAGGCGGTGCGCCAGGTTGCCCGGAAAATACGGGCCGTAATAGGTCGAGCCGTCTTTCTTTAAACGGCGGGTGACGTAGACTCGCGGATAGCGCTCGGCGGTGAGCTTGATGTAGGGGTAGGTCTTGTCGTCACGAAGCAGGATGTTGTAGCGCGGCTTCCACTGCTTAATAAGGTTGTTCTCGAGCGCCAGAGCTTCTTTTTCATTGTCGACCTGGATGAAGTCGATATGGCGTGCCTCGTGGATAAGGGTGCCGGTTTTGATGTCGTCGAGGTGTTCGTCGAGGAAGTAGCTGCGGACCCTGGCACGCAGGTTTTTGGCTTTGCCGACGTAGATTACCGAGCCGTGGGCGTCCTTGTATAGATACACTCCGGGCAACGCCGGAAGCTCGGCCGCACGCGCGCGCAACTCAGGGGAGGGTCCTATACTTAAATTGTGGCACGCGCCTACTTTGCCGCTATTTTGTTCGCCTGCGTTCTGAGCGCGCAGAAGCCGCAGCAGCCCACGACCCCGCCTCCCGAGCCGCCGGAAGAGGACGAATCGCTCGCCCCTAAGGTGTATGCACTCAATCCGGTGCAAGCCAAAAAAGAGATCATCGCCGGGGACTACTATTTCAAGAAACCCAACTTCAGCGCGGCGGCGCGGCGATATTTGGAAGCCACTCGATGGGATCCTGGTTCGGCCGAAGGATTCCACAAGCTAGGAGAAGCGCGCGAAAAACTCCATGAGTACGGCCCGGCGCGGGAAGCTTACTTGAAGTACATCGAGCTCGGCGAAGATCCCAAGGAAAGCGACGCTCTTCGCAAGAAGATGGCCAAGTGGCCCGACGCGGCGTCGGCGACTAAGACCCAGACCCAGACCCAAACCAAGAAATGACCGATAAGATCGTGGTGCTCTCCACCTGCGATTCGGAGGAGCAGGCCGGACGAATCGCGCGCGCTCTGGTCGAGCAGCAGCTGGCCGCGTGTGTCAACATCCTGCCCGGCGCGCGCAGTATTTATCGCTGGAAGGGCGAGATCGAGGACGCCGCGGAATGGCTGCTGATCATTAAGTCCAGGCGCGATCTTATGGATAAACTGCGCGTTGCCATCGGCAAGATTCACACCTATGAGGTCCCGGAACTTCTCGCGCTCCAAGTGGTGGATGGCTCAGAGAGTTATCTGGAGTGGCTCGACCGCGAATTGGGTTCGTGACAACCAGGCAGGCGAGCCGCTTGCAGGCAAGCAAGATCGCCAGTCCTACTTGGAACCAAGCGACCCCTCGGCGGCGTCCCATAGGGGTATCGTTGTGCTGAAGCGCCTTTGCAGAGTCGGAATTTGTGTTGTGGGGTTAGCTGTATTGTGTTTTGCCCAGACAAGGCCTGCCGGACGAGGGTCCACCAGGTCGTCTCCGGCGGGAGGCCGCGGCACTCTTCCCGCGGATCCAAATGAAGCTAAAGGGGTATACCCTACTTCCCGGGGGAAGCTTAAGTCAATTTCCCGAGGCCTGTTATTGGTGGAAATGGACGATGAACACGAGATGAAGTTCCGGATTACCCGCAAGACCAAGATCTTCTCCCAGGGCAAACAGGGAACGCAGGAAATTAAGACTTCTTCACTTCACCCCGGCCAGGCCGTCGCCATCGATGCCCAGAGCGGGTTGGACGGTTCTTTCGAGGCAGTCCGCGTCACCGTCGAGTCTCCAAACCAGTGAGGGCAATGTCTCATTTATTCCGAATTCTTGTAGTTACGGTGCTGGGCGCAGCCGTTTCATTCGCACAGGCAGCCCGGAACCGGTATGCGCTGATTCTCGAAGACTCCCCGGTCACTTCCCAGTTTTCCAAGGAGAGGATGGGACTAGCAGAGGCTGCGAATTACGGGCGGAGCCTGGAACAACGGCAACAATCGGTTCGCGCGGAGCTTGCGCAGCGCCGAATCAAGTCGACGGGGTCGGTTACCGCACTGATGAACGCGGTATTCGTGGTGGCGTCCGCGGACAGCGTCGCGGATTTAAAGAATATCCCCGGGGTGAAAGGTGTTGTGCCGATCCGCACGTATCGCCGCAAGCTGAACCGCGCAACAGCCTTGGTAAATGCTCCCGCGGCATGGAGCGCGGCCGGTGGCGTAGACAATGCGGGGGCCGGCGTGAAAATCGCAATCCTCGATACCGGCATCGACCAGCAGCATCCCGCGTTTCAGGATGCTTCGCTGCCTATGCCGGCGGGGTATCCGCGCTGTAACGGCGGCGATTGCGCCTTCACGAACAATAAAGTGATTGTGGCGCGTAGTTATGTCGCGCAACTCGCGGCGGGAAGTTCTTCCGCGAACCCGGCAGCCGATTCGCGGCCCGACGATTATTCGGCGCGCGATCGCGTCGGTCACGGCACGGCGGTAGCATCCGCAGCGGCGGGACACAGCAACACGGGACTGGTCACCTTTTCTGGCGTCGCCCCCAAGGCGTACCTGGGAAATTACAAGATTTATGGTTCGCCGGAAGTGAACGACTTCACCACCGACGACGTGATTATTCAGGCACTGGACGATGCGATCAAAGATGGCATGGACATCGTATCGTTTTCGAGCGGCGGGCCGTCGTTCACGGGAGCGTTGGATACGGGAGCCTCGTGCGGCCAGGATCCGGGGGTGCCTTGCGACCTGTCTGCAACGGCGTTCGAGAACGCGGCCAAGGCTGGAATGGTGATCGTCACGGCGGCTGGAAACGAAGGCCAGAACGGTAACAACTTCCCGACATTTAATTCCATCTCTTCTCCCGGAGATGCGCCCTCGGTCATTGCCGTGGGGGCGACCACGAACTCGCACACGTTCGTCGAAACGGTGGACGTGCCGGGCAGAGGTGATTTGCATAACCTGGCTGCGGATCCCGGCGATTCGGTGGTGCCGCCCGGCGTGATCCGCGCTCCGCTGGTGAACGTCTCTATTTTCGGGGGCGGGGCGCTCGGTTGCTCGGCCTTTCCGGCTTATTCCCTCGCCGGCACCATCGCACTCATTCAACGGGGCACATGCGGATCGTTGACGAAGGCGCAGAATGCCGCAAATGCGGGCGCGGCGGGCGTCATTCTGTATCTCGCGGACACTTCGCCCGCCGGGTCGCCGTTCGGGCTGTATTCGCTCGGCATACCGGTGGTCTTGATTTCGCACGCGGATGGCCAGGCGTTGCTGGATTACGAGGCGAGCACTAAGCCCGCGCTGGCCGATATTAACCCGCACGGTATCGAGATCGAAGCGGTCAACTCGAATGTGGTGGTCGGTTTCTCGTCCATCGGTCCGTCAGCGGATGCCAACCTGAAACCGGACGTCGTGGCGGTGGGCGGCAACGCAAACAATGCGGGCAGCATCTACATGGCGACGCAAAAATACGATCCGCTGGGCGATATGTACAGCGCCGACGGATACGCGATCGCCGACGGCACCAGCTTCGCGACACCTCTGGTGTCCGGCGCCGCGGCGCTGGTGAAACAAAGACATCCCGGATTCACTGCGGCCCAGGTGAGGTCGGCTGTGGTGAACTCAGCCTCTTCAGACGTGACTCACGACGACTCGGGAACCTCCGTGGATGTGCGCTGGCTGGGCGCGGGCAAACTCTCGGCGGGCGGAGCAGTTGCAGCCAGCGTAACAGCCGAACCTGCCACCATCTCGTTCGGCTCCATCCAGCCGTCAACAATGCTGCCGCTTACGCGGACCTTCATCATCAAGAACTCCGGCACGGCGAACGTGAGCCTGGCCTTGGCGGCCACAGCGGCAGGGTCAAACGGCGCGGCATCGGTGATCGTTACTCCGCCCAGCGTGTCTCTGGCTGCGGGCGGTGCCGCGGTGGCGACCGTGACGCTCTCTGGATCGGCTCCTGCCGCGGGAGTGTATTCAGGCGGGATTACAGTACAGGGCGGCTCGAACGCGCTGCGCATCCCGTATCTTTTCTTTGGTCCGAGCGGGGGGGCGGCCAACCTGATGCCGCTAAGCGGTGACTTCTTCGACGGCGTCGTCGGCGGCGGGAGCCCCGACGGCTTGATCTCGATAAAGGTAGTAGATGCCTTCGGTCTGCCGGTCTCCGGTGTTCCCGTCACTTGGAGCGCAGCATCCGGCGCAAGCGTGTTGAACGGGGACACCGTGACAGATTCGTTCGGGGTCGCAGGAGCCCAGCCTTTCCTGGGGCCTCAGCCGGGCTCATATTTCTACAGGGTGACAGCGGGGAGCATGCGCTATACCTTTACCGGGTTCGCGCGCCAGCAACCGGTCATTTCGAGCATTGTGGATGGCGCTACCTTGCAGCCCGGCGCGTTTGCCCCTGGCTCTTACATCACGATCAAAGGATCGGGCCTGAGCGATGCGACGGACGTTCCTCAGAGCGCGACACATCCGTTGGCCATCGATTTCGTCAGTGTTAGTTTTGACGTACCCTCGGCGCAGATAAGCGTGCCGGGGCATCTGATCTACGCAAGTCCGACGCAGATCAACGTGGAGGTTCCCTGGGAACTCCAGGGCCAGACAGCCGCGCAGGTGAAGGTGAACGTAAATTTTTCCCCTAGCAACGTCACTACAATTTCGCTGACCCCTGTCGCCCCCGCATTTTTCGAGGTCGCCGGAAATGTGGCGGCTCGCGATCTGAGCTTCCATGTAATCAACGCCAGCAATCCGGCACAGGCGGGCGCGACCATCCAGCTTTACGCGAACGGGCTAGGCTCGGTAACAAACCAGCCGGCCAGCGGCGATCCCGCCCCGGCAGGTCCCTTTGCGGAAACGCCAACGCCGGTGGTGACGATCGGAACCCAGCAGGCGCAAGTTCGGTTCAGCGGACTGACGCCGGGTGTCGGCGGGTTGTATGCGTTAAACGTGGTGGTGCCGCAGTTGGCTCCGGGTGTCTACCCGATCACGGTTTCAATCGGCGGGCGAACGTCGCCGGCATCCTCAATCGTGGTGCATTAAGGGCTATGGTATTCTAAGGAAGTTATGGCCATTCCCAACGTCAAACGGTATCGCATCACCAGCCCGGACGGGACCATGTCGGCGTCGCTGATGGCGGTGTTGCCGAAAGACATCGACGTCACCAAGTATCTCTCCGAGGCTTCTCAGCGCTTTGACTGGAAGGCGTTCCAGGAGGCCCAACAGAAGCAGTTCAAGATCCGCGTCGGACAGCAGAAGCAGAAGAAGGCGAAGTAAGCCTTTTCAGCGCACGCGAGTACGAAGCGTCCGGAGGCTGCGTGTGCCTTCCTGCATCACCTCGGGATCCGAATCCTTCACCAGCGCTTCCAGGTACGGCTCGCTGTCGCGATCTCCGGAACGGGCCAGCACCACGCTCATCCCGGTTTTCTCATCGCGTGTGGCGTGGGTCAGGATCGGGTAGATCGCCTGGCGGATTTCGAGATCGCGCGCCAGTTCGGTCAGGAACGCGATCGCCACGTTCCTATAAGCCTTTGTGTTGAGTGTATTTAGCAGATACTGCAATGGGCTGAATTCACTGATCTGGCGGTTGCCGAGTGAGACGGCCGCGAAAGCCATGGAGACGCGTGCGTTCGCGTTGCCTTCGGTTTCAAACCCCTTCTCGACAGCCGGACGATCGGCGGAATCCTTAAGCCGGGCCAGACCTTCGGCGGCGGCTCCGCGAAGTGCGGCGTCGCGGTCACTCAAATAGCGCAGAAAAACGCCGTGGTCGGCGGGATCCGCGAGCATTGCGAGAGTGGTCAGAGCTTCCCGCCGGACTTTCGGGGTGCGGGCGCGATTGAGCACATCGCGCACATCGGGGGCCGCACTCTGGTTGCGCAGAATTCCGGTAGCTTCGAGCGCTGCGAGCTGAACCTTTTCATCCAGATCGCGTAACAGGAAGGCGAGGCCGGGACCGGCGGCGGGGTCGCGGATTTTCTGCAGCGCTATCAGGGATTCGTACATCAGGCGGCCTTCCTTGGAGTTGAGCGCCTCGAGCAGATCGGGAATCGCGGCTTGGCCGCGCAGAATACCCAGGGCCCGGGCCGCGTTCGCCCGGCTATCAAGGCTCGCGCCAGCGCGCGCCTGGCGGCCCAGGACTTCAATCACCGGAGCCGGCACTTCCACGTAGGAATCGATAATCTGGTCGTTGGTATCGGTGAATTTCGCCCGCACGGAATCTCCGGCGCGCTTCAGGCTGCCCGTGATACCGGTCTTCAGGTAACCGGGAAGATAGACGTTGACCAGACCGTCCGCGGCGCGGATTTGCATTTCGGCGTCGTGGTCGCGTGCGGCTTCCACCAGCGCGTCGACCGTCTTGGGTCCGCCGATATCGTCCAGCGCCTTGACCGTCTCCAGGCGAACCGTTATATCGATGTCACGCAGGTAGGGAGCGATCTTGGGAATCGCTTCTTGGCCCTGCGCCGCCATCTCTCGCACGGCGCGAACGCGCTGGCGAGCATCGCCCGAGTTTTGTTGCTGGTCGGGCTGCGCGGCTTGCGCAAACGTCAGGATTGCCGAAAAAAGAAGAAGTGTGAGATGTTTCAACGTACAAACTCGAGTGCGACGCGGTGCGGGATGATTCCAGCCTCGTGCCCCATATCGAGCAACTTTTGCGCAGCTTTCGGCACGAGCTCCCCACAATCCACGGTGAAGTGGTTGACGTACATGCCCACGAATTTTTCGGCCATGCCGGGGTCCAGATCGCGGGCAAATTGCATTGCGTAATTCAGCGCTTCCTCGCGATGATCGAGCGCATACTGGATGCTTTCGCGCATCAGGCGGCAGCTTTCCCGGGCGACTTCCGGGTGCAAGTCGCGCCGCAGGACGTTCGCGCCCAGCGGCAGCGGCAGACCGTAGGTGTCTTTCCACCAGCGGCCCAAATCGATTATGTTGTGATATCCGCTGCGCCCGTAAGTGAGCTGAGCTTCGTGAATCACCAGACCGGCATCGGCGGCATCATTCTGAATCGCTTCGAGGATACGGTCGAAGGGGACCACCACGGGTTCGAAATCGGGCTCCATCAGGCGCAGTGTCAGGTAGGCAGTGGTGAGCTTGCCGGGAATGGCGATGCGCTTGCCCTTCAGATCCGCGGGCGCCATGGGACGACTCGCGACTACCATGGGGCCGTAGCCGTCTCCGACGCTTGATCCGGCGGCCAGCAGCACGTACTTGTCGGCGACGTAGGGATAAGCGTGGTACGAGATCGCGCTCAGTTCGTATTCGCCCTGGCGGGCTTTCTGATTCAGCGTCTGGATATCTTCGAGGACATGCCGGAAGGTGAGCAGAGGGCTGCGGACTTTCCGAGTGGCCAGTGCGTAGAACATGTAGGCGTCATCGGAATCCGGGCTATGCGCACACACGATTTCGGTGACAGCGGTAAGCATGGAATTGTAATTCACATGATAACAAGACCAGCGAAGCTCGCGGGCCGATTTGTGCGGAGTTGTCAGATGGACGACAGCTCGGTGTGAAGACACGCGAGCGTTTGTTCGAGCGCGGCGAGGGCTGGCGGGACCTGGTCCAGTTTGTGCGCTCGGCCGAACTGCTCCAATTGAAAGGCTGCGTCGACGGCAGCGCGCGCACCGAAGTTCGCAACCGATCCCTTCAATCCGTGAGCGGAGTGCTCGAGCGTCTTGGCGTCGCCGGTGGCCAGCGCCTTGTGCATGTTCTCCAGCTCACGCGGGTACTCGTCCAAGAACAGCGCGGCGATCTCCTTGAGCAGTTCGAGATCCCCGCCCACACGAGCCAGCGCCATAGCGCGATCCAAAACCGGTTCCTGCAATTGTGGCCTCATCACGGATCCTGTGGTCTTGATGAATCTATCGGCAGTTTGGCGGAACGCTATGATATCCTCCGGGAGAGGGCCACAAGATACTATAGTTCTCCGGCCCTACCCGCCTCGGGCCACCCTAGCTCAGTTGGTAGAGCGGCTGATTCGTAATCAGCAGGTCGCCGGTTCGATCCCGGCGGGTGGCTCCATGATTTTCAAGTACTTACGTTTGGGCTTTTTCTCAATCGTCTCACTTGTCTGCATTTTTCTCAGCAAACAAAGTACTTTTGCGACACTTTGAAAATCAGCAGGTAGAGACCGACTCGCGCTCAGCAGTCTACAACGGCCAATGAGACAAGAGATTCGCGTATGAAACGACAAAGTACCAAGGGAATCAGGGGCCCGATGTAGGCGCAAGCCTTCGATCCGTGAAATATCCCTTCGCAGAATTCCCTTTGAGCCTCGGATCCCGGTCCGTTCCCAGGTATTCGTCAAGAAAGTCCAGTAGAGCCTGAACTTTAGGTGTCAGACGCGAGGGGCTGAAGAAGAGAGCACATAAAGTGATCGGCTCAGGTGTCCATCGGGGCAGAACCGGCGTCAAAGTGTCGCGGACGTCTGGGCTATTCGCGATCCACAGGGGCAGAATGGCGACACCAAGTCCACTCGTAGCAAGCTTCAGAGCAACCGCCGGATCGCTGGAAACCACACGAAAGCGAATATCTGGAGTCACCGTCTTCTTGCCCCGCGTTAGCTTCCAGGCCCCGGAACCGATGCAGCAGTGAGCGACGAGGTCATGCGGCGTCGCGGGGCTACTGGATGCCTGAAGATAGCCGGGGCTGGCGAAAAGTCCTCGAGCCGTGCCTGGATAAGGGCGTACACGTCGAGAGGAATCCCTGGGCGCACGCAGCTTGAAAAACACGTCCACGTCTTCCCGAGGCTCCTGATCCCAACTCGCCGAATAAGGTTCGATCTCCATCCGCAGATCGGGATAGCGTCCGAGGAACTCTCTTAGCAATGGCGCGAATACGTCGCGGGCCATTGTGACTGGGCACGCTACCTTTATGAGCCCGCTAGGATTCGAGCGGCGGCCTTCGAGCAACGCGCCGCCGTGCCTGAGAGTCTGCAAGGCCCGTCTGCACGATTGCAGGTACTCCTTCCCGGAGTCGGTCAGAACGAGACCCCTGGGACTTCGCTGAACCAGCAAGACGCCAAGATGCTTCTCCAGTCGCGTCAATGCCCGGCTTACGGTAGAAGCGGGAACCTTCAACTCTTTTGCGGCAGCTGTCAGTGTGCTCGCCTGAGAGACCGCAACAAATGTACGGACATCGTTAAGATCGAGGTCATTCATAGAGAACTGCGCTCCAGGTTGAGCCTATCACGGTGTTGCACTAGAGCAATTCTAGTTTGCACAAATCGTTTCATCGAAGCGACGCTATGCAGCATAAATTGGAGTAGGAGATTGCACCGCCATGAAGATCCAAATGATAGGCGGAACAAGAATTGCTCAATACAGGAGAAACAAGATGTCAACGGCTCTGCCAACGATTCCACCGGACAACCCGGAACGCACTCTTACGCTGGTGCAACTCGACCAACTCCCTCACATCGGTTTGGTGGGCGATACCTACACCATCACGGTGACGGGCGAACAGACCGCTGGACGCTTCTGCGTAATCGATATGCACATCCCGCCTGGCGGCGGACCGCCGCCCCATCGGCATGACTTCGAGGAGACTTTTATCGTGCTAGATGGCGAGATGGAAGCAACCTTCCGTGGCCAAAAGTCGATCGTACGCGCTGGCGACACGATTAATATTCCCGCCAATGCGCCGCACCAGTTTCACAATACCTCCGTAAAACCGGTACGCATGCTTTGTATCTGCTCGCCGGCGGGACAAGAAAACTTCTTCCGGGAGGTTGGAGTGCCAGTCGCCACCCGTGCGACACCTCCGCCGAAGCTCGAGCCTAAAGAACAGGCGGCGTTCATTGATAAAGTGAAGGCCCTCGCACCCAAATATCGCACCGAGCTCCTTAGAGAGGCATAGCCGGTGAGGATGAATCACGCAATCCATCCAGCTGATCGCGTGGCGATGGCAGGGATGCGCGCGATGGTTAGCTCCATGAAGGGGAGTTTGATCCCCATAACCAAAAGAAAAGGTAGATGATGTCTAACCAAAGCAGTAAGCAGTACGAGATGAAAAGTCAGTACACGCCCGAAAACAGCGCACTTGTTTTGATCGACCATCAAGTGGGAACCCTGACTTTTGTCCATAACATGTCTTCAGATGACTCCCTTCGGAACGCGGTCATGCTGGCAAAAGCCGCGAAGGCCTATGGCATGCCCGTAGTTCTAACAACCAGCCAGGAAGATCACGTCCAAGGGCCGACCGCGCCCGCGTTGCAGCAAGCGTTGCCGGAGGCCTACAAGAACCGGGTCAAGCGTACGGGGATTGTTAACGCATGGGCCGACCCAAACTTCAGCACCGCCGTTCGCGCGACCGAGCGGCGAAAGCTCATCATGGCTGCGGTCACGACGGATATCTGCCTGATTTTTCCCGCCATCAGCGCAGTGCAAGAGGGCTTTGACGTATTAGCCGTGCTGGACGCCTCGGGGTCGTCGTACGAAGTGCAGGAGACGCTTGCACGTCGTCGGATGGAGGATGCAGGTGTGGTCTTAACTACAACGAATACCGCGATCGCTGAGCTTGTGCAGGATTGGAGCACTCCTCAGGGCTCAGAGCTTATTCAATTGCTGATCGCGACGGTGCCAAAGATGTAGCGGGGCAAACCATATCCGAGTTTTTGTCAGCAGTCTTGTCAGCACGAGGTCCGGTCTCATGGGTTTTCAGGCGTCGCCGCCCGTTTCACGCCGTTCCGTAAGTACCTGATCACATAACACAACGCGAAAACAATCTAAACATGAGACTTGACACGCGTGGCTTCGTAATCAGCAGGTCGCCGGTTCGATCCCGGCGGGTGGCTCCATGATTCTAAAAGACATTTCGCCTCACTGAAAAAGGTGCGGCACGAAGTGGCTGGTATTCGTGATGATCGGGCTGTTCGATTCGCGAATCCCGATTCCGCCAGCAACAGCACCTTCTTCGTGCCCGATTACCCAACTGCCGACGACCGGAAACCAGCCTTGAAACTGCCTCAGCGGCGCCAGCGCTTGATAAACGAATCCTTCTTCCCCGTACTCGCCATCGGTTTCGATGTCCGCACCTGGCCCGTGCAGCGTGATATTCGCGCCCTCCCGGCCCAGCAAAGGCTTTCTGACCCATGAGGCCATCCCGCTCGGTGGCGGCCCGAAGCACGCTTCCAGCAAATTGGGATGGCCGGGGTACAGTTCCCAGAGCACCGGCAGAATGCCCTTGTTTGAGAGCAGCATCTTCCATGGCGGTTCGATCCAGATCGTGCTGGAAGCGCCAAGGTGCTGAGCGAACTCCTCACGCACCATCCATTCCCATGGATATAACTTGAAGACCGCCTCCAGGTATTGCGCGTCCGGGCCCCAGAAACCGCTCGCCATCCCATCCGATTTCGGCGATCGGAAAAACCGACGATACAAGTCCCGCCTGCCGGGCCGTATCCATGAGGTACGTCACAGTCATGCCGTCTTCCAGATCGTCCATCGAGCAAAAGTCGATCCGGCGGCTTGGCAAGCACGGCGCCAAGTCTCCCCATCGCGCGATCAGCCGTTCATGAATGGAATTGAACTGGTCGGCGGCTGGGAATACATCCTCCAACCAATACCACTGCACGACAGCCGCCTCCAGCAAGGAGGTAGGGGTGTCGGCGTTGTACTCCAGCAGCTTTGGCGGATGAGTTCCGTCATAAGCGAGGTCGAAACGCCCATACAGCGACGGCGGCTCCGCAGTCCATGAGTCATCTATGAGCGGAATCGCGCTTTCTGGAATGCCGAGGTTCGAATAGGATTTTGTGTCGACGATATGCTGCGCCGCCACAAGCGACATTTGCGCCAGTTCGTTAGTGGCGGATTCCAGCAGTTCGATTTCCGGGGCTGTAAATTCGTAGAACGCGGATTCGTTCCAATAGGGTTGCTCGGCCGAATGCCATAACAGCCCGGCTTCTTCCACTTTTTGCTGCCAGCCGGCCCTGGGGCTGCACTCGATCCGGCGCATCAGCCGCCGCCGTGATGCCCGGCGCCGGTAGAGCCGAAGCCGCCCCGCGAGAGACCGCGGCCTCCGAAGAGGCCGTAATGGGGACGCCGGCAGTTTCCGGCTTCCGCCGCGGTGACCACGCCTCCCGTTGCTAGATACGCCTGATAGGAGTCGTAATAGTAGGGATAACTTTCCTGGTAGGTCGCGGGAACCCAGGCGGAGCCGTCGCAGTATCCCTTGCGCTGCACGGCGATCTTGCAAGCCTTGGTGTTGAAGCTCGCTGACTCACATGGATCCCTAGGTTGCTGGCCGCGCGCAACCATGCTCATCGCCGCCGCAACCGTCAGTACGACCCGACTCGATTTTTTGATCGGCGACCCGGCCGTCGATTCCATCGCGGATCCCTCGCCAGCTATCTTACGCCGTCGGCAAAAAGGATCTAAATATTCCTTGCAAGCGGGCGGAGTTGGGCTGTGAACGGGGCCTTTTTCACGGCGAATGGCCGGCTCGCCGATGACGCTTGCGGCGCAAGTATATTTGGTCAGCCGGCGAGTGCACTGACGGATTACGCAGTGTGATATGCTGACCGCCTTCTGGAACGAAATATGTAGTCGTTCACAGGGTGGGCGCGCCGGACGGCAATCTGTGGGGCTGGTTACTGAAGAGGGGGCATGATGAAGACTCGGATGATTCTCGCGATGGCGGCAGCAGCCTGCGGCGTGGTGATTTTGTTTGCGCAGCTTTTGTTGTCGCAACAACGTCCGGCCGGACCATATACGCAGGACCAGGCCGCGGCAGGACGCGCCCTTTACCAGACCAATTGCGCCTCGTGTCATGCGGGCGATCTCAGCGGGCGGGAAGGGCCGCAATTGGCGGGCGCCAACTTCTTGGCCCAGTGGGGTGACCGGACCGCCGGCGAATTGATCAACTTCATGCAATCCACTATGCCTCCGGGCGGAGCCGCTCTTTCGGTCGATTCGTATGTTAACCTGGCGGCGTTCATTCTGGATGCGAATAGCGCGCGGGCCGGCAACCAGGCGCTTACGACCGCCACACCTAAATCTGCATCAGGCGTGACCATTCGCAGCATCGCGTCCGGTCAACGCGCCGCGTATTTGCAAACGGGTGGCGCTCCCGCGACGGTCGAAGCCAAGCAAGACAACTCCAAGCAAGCGAAACAAGAAAAGCAGACGCCGCGCGGAATTACCGTCGCGGGCGAAGTGAAAAACTATATCCCGGTAACCGATGCCATGCTGCGCAACCCGGATCCGGCCGATTGGCTGATGATTCGTCGCGATTACAAGGCCAATTCGTTCAGCCCGCTCAATCAAATCACCACGCAGAACGTCAATGACTTGCGGCTGGTGTGGAGTTGGGCCATGCAGGACGGCGTCGTCCTCGGCAACCAGCCCGCGCCTATCGTCCACAACGGCGTGCTGTACGTGAACAACAACGGTATGGTCCTGCAGGCCCTGGACGCCAAGACCGGCGAGCTCATTTGGGAGAATCGCTACGGAACCAACCCGGCCGTGCCGGCGATGCGCGGAATTACTATCTACGGCGATAACATTTTCGTGGCCACCAACGAAGCGCACCTGATGGCCTTCGACGCACGCAATGGCAGGATCGTCTGGGATACCACGATCGGCGACCGATCCAAGGGCCAGCACTCCACCACCAGCGGACCGATTGCAGTCAAAGGCAAGTTGATCCAAGGTCTGGGAGGTTGCCAGACGTTTGGCGGGGAAAAATGCTTTATCAGCGCTTATGATGCCAAGACCGGCAAAGAAGTGTGGCGCTTCAAAACGATTGCGCTGGCGGGAGAGCCGGGAGGCGACACCTGGGGAGGTTTGCCCGACGCATCTCGTGTGGGCGGGGAAAGCTGGATCACCGGCAGCTATGATCCTGACTTGAACCTCACTTACTGGGGAACGGCCCAAGCGAAGCCCTGGATGCGCGCGAGCCGGGGATCGGGTAACGGCGCGACTCTCTACGCCAACTCGACGCTGGCGCTGAATGCAGATACCGGAAAACTAGCTTGGTATTACGATCACGCTCCCGGCGAGACGCTGGATCTTGACGAAGTCTTCGAGCGTGTCCTGGTGGACGACCAAGGCCAGAATTACGTCTTCAGCGCCGGCAAGCCCGGCATTCTGTGGAAGCTGGACCGCAGGACGGGAAAGTATCTGGGGCACAAAGAAATGGTGTTTCAGAATGTGTACGATTCCTTCGACCCGGCCACGGGTGAACCGCACCTGCGCAACGATATCGTGGAGCAACGCATCGGTGAATGGGTGCCGAGTTGTCCTTCCACAGAAGGCGGCAAAAACTGGCCCGCAATGTCTTACTATCAGCCCGGCAATCGGCTGATTGTGCCGCTGAGCCAGAGCTGCATGGAATTCGCCGCGCAGGTGGTCGAAAAAACCGAAGGCACCGGGGCAGGAGGTGGCGCGCGCAACCGTTACTACGAGATGCCGGGATCGAACGGAAATGTCGGCAAGCTGGCGGCCTACGATGTGCGGACGCTGCGCAAGATCTGGAAATACGAGCAGCGGGCGCCATTTCTTACCGGCGTTTTGTCGACTGGAGGCGGCGTGGCGTTCGCGGGCGACCTGAATCGCATGCTCCGCGCTTTCGACGCAAATACCGGCCGGATTCTGTGGGAGACGCGGCTTCCGGCCGCCGTGCAGGGCTTCCCTCTGACGTTCACTGCGGGCGGCAAACAGTATCTTGCGGTGACAACCGCCAACGGCGGAGGCAGCCCGCGGAACGTGCCTGGTTTGGTGGCTCCGGATGTACACAGCCCCGCCGCGGGGAACGCGTTATACGTGTTCGCGCTGCCGGATAGAAGATAGCAACTGTGCTGCTCGACTAGCGCGTTTCGATAGAAAGGAGAAACACTCTTGAAGAAAGCGATGTTGATGACAATGGTTGCGCTGGGCGTGATCGCGTTCATGTTGATGGCGCAAGACGCCTCGAAGTTCAACGGCACCTGGAAGGGTGACGGCGGGCAGGTGCGCAAGCTGACCTTTAAAGATGGCATCGTGTTCATGGAAGAGACGCAAACGAACGGTTCGGTAATCCTGCGTCAATATCCAACCAAAGGACAGGAAATCACCATGACCGAAGGCGTCTGGAAGGACTCGAAGGCGACGGGCAAGATGGACGGCAACAAGCTGGTCGTCGATACGACGATGCCGACCGGCATGCAGTGGCACGATGAGTGGACCTTGGCCGAAGACGGCAAGACATATGCGGCATTGCGGCAGATGGTCTCGGCTGGCAACGGCGGTGGCTTCGGAGGCGGCAAGGGTCCCGGCCCCGGTGGTGCGAAAGGTCCTGGCGGTGGCAAGGCCAAGGGTGGTGGTGGTCCGGAAACCTTTACCAAGATTCAGTAATCTGGAGGCTCCGTGCATCTTCTACGAAACTGCGCCTTGATCGCGATCTCCGCCGTGCTCCTGTTCTCTCAGGCTCCTTCACAAAACAAGGGCGGAGACAAGGGCAAAGGCGGCAACAGTCTCATCCAGCCGCTCACCGATCTTCAACACAGCCTTAAGGGCAAGCTCGAACGCATCACAGTGCACGCGAAGTCTCTGGAAGGCAATCTCGAAGGGGATTCGTCCGACCGCGAGGTCTTCGTCTACCTTCCCCCCAGCTATGCGAGTGAACCGAATCGCCGCTACCCTGTGGTCTACACGCTGCACGGCTATGGCCTGCGCGCGCAACAGTGGGTCGGCTTCGCAAATGTCGCGGGGCTCGAGCGGGGTCTCGCGGCGGGAATCAGCAAAGAGATGATCCTAGTGGCTCCCGATGCGTTTACTTTGCACAACGGCAGCTTCTATTCGAACTCGAGGACCACGGGCGATTGGGAGACATTCATCGCGGAGGAACTGGTGAAGTATATCGACAGTAACTACCGCACCATCGCCGATCGCGGCAGCCGCGGCTTGGCTGGGCATTCGATGGGCGGCTACGGAACGTGGCGTATCGGGATGAAGCACCCGGAAGTGTTTTCGGCGCTATATCCAATGTCGGCCTGCTGCGCTCTGGAGACGGCGGAGCCCACGCCGGCGATGGCGCAGCTCTTAGGAATCTCCAAGGAAGACGCGCAGAGGCTCTCGTACACGCAGAAATCGCCGCTAGCGCGCGGAGCGGCGTGGTCGTCGAACCCCGCGAACCCACCGCTGTTTCTGGATCTGCCGGTGAAGGATGGCAAGCAGCGCGCGCCAGTGGCGGCCAAGTGGATGGCGAACTCGTTGCTGGTGATGCTCGAAGAGTACGCGCCCAATCTCAAAAAGATGAAGGCGATCACCTTCAACGTGGGTACGCAGGATGGGCTGATTCAAAGCAATCGCGATATGGATGAAGCGCTGAGCGCCGCAGGAGTGCCTCACATCTTCGAGACGTTCGAGGGCGATCACAATGGGCAGGTGCCGGAGAACTTCGAAAAGAAAGTGCTTCCGTTCTTTTCGAAGTACCTCGCTTTCCCGAAATAGACCTCAGTGCGGGTCAGGATCGCAGGCCCCACGCCGTCCCGTACTCTTCCAAAGCGACACGAACCAGCTGGCTGCGTGTACGGACACCCGTCTTCATGAAGAGCTGCTGGAGGGCCGATTTCACGGAAGCCTCGGAAATGTTCAACTCGGCGGTGATCTCCTTATTGCTTAATCCGGCAAACACCCCTTTGAGTACGTCCCGTTCGCGTTCACTCAATTGATTCTTGCGCGCCTCGCGGCTCTCGTCCTCGACGGCCTTAACCAATCCTTGGATACAGCGCTGGTCTATCCAGGTTTCACCCGCCATGACTCTGTGAATCGCCTGAACCAACAGTTCCGGCGAGCTATGCTTGAGGAAAATCCCGCAGACGCCAAGGCCCAGTGCTCGGACATAGTCGGCGTCATTCATACCGGCTGTCACGATTCAAACTGCTGTGGGTGGGAACGCGGTGAGTCAGGTTCTCCGGGGCGAGCAGCGTTACGACCTGGTGCTCCGATACCTCCCGGCCTATCGCAATACCCAGGATGCCATCGAAAATATTCGTCTCGTATCGCCCTCGGGTGAACGTGTTTCACTCGCCCAGCTTTGTGATATTCACGTGCAGGACGGAGCTTCCGAAATATATCGCGAGGCAAATTCACGTTACGTTGCGATTAAGTACAGCGTGCGCGGCCGAGATTTGGGAAGCACCGTGGAAGAGGCGATTCGCAAGGTCACACAGCAGGTAACGCTCCCCGCAGGTTATCGCATCGATTGGGCTGGTGAATATGAAAGCCAAAAGCGAGCGCAGAGGCGGCTCATGGTCATCGTGCCGCTCACTTTGATGGTGATCTTTATGATCCTGTATACGATGTTCAAATCTTTCAAGTGGGCATCGCTTTTGCTAGCGAATGTGGCCATGGCGCCAATTGGCGGCCTGCTGGCGCTGTTGTTGACTGGTACCCACTTTAGTGTTTCCTCGGGAGTCGGCTTCCTCGCGTTGTTCGGAGTGTCGGTTCAAACGGGCGTTATTATGGTCGAATACATCAATCAGCGTCGTGCGCGAGGACACGCTATTGAGGAGGCTGCAGTTGAAGGGGCGGTCTTGAGACTCCGTCCAATCATGATGACCATGCTGGTGGCAACGCTGGGTTTGTTGCCAGCGGCGGTATCGCGGGGCATTGGTTCCGATTCACAGCGCCCGTTCGCAATCGTCATCGTCGGCGGCCTGATCGCGGCGTTGGTCCTCAGCATCTTTTTGTTGCCGACGCTGTACGTTTGGGTGGCTCGCGAAGGAGACACGCTTCCTGCCCCGGATCGGGAGCCGTCTTAATACTTCTGCGGGGCCACTATAGAGCCGATTGTCGGCCCCCCGGCCCTTCAATTTTCGATTAGAGTCTTGGGCGGGAAAAGAACGTGGTTCCAGAGATGTTTGAGTGATCGGATGGCCGCGAAGTACTGGTCGAGGTCCGAAGGCTTGACTATGTACGCGGCAGCCTGTAATTCATAGGCGCGATCCAGATCTTTCTCATTCTCGCTTCCGGTAATGACAACCACCGGTATTTTTCTAAGGTCGGGATCAGCCTTCATTTTTGCAAGAACTTTGAACCCATCGATTCGGGGGAGATTGAGATCCAGCAACACCAGGTCGGGCCGGGGAGCGTTGGTATAAGGGCCGGTCCGCCTGACGAATGCCAGGGCCTCCTCTCCATCCCAGACTTGATGAATCCGGTTCGGCACTGTCGCATCGAGCAGAGCGGCAACCGTCAGGTTAGCGTCTGCTTCGTTGTCTTCGGCGAGTAGAACGTCCAGTTCCCGGCCCTTCGATTCGGCCATAAGTCTTTAAGATGACGGTCAACGCACCTCGTTTCAAAAGATCGAGCCAGGAAAAGAGACGGCGAAGGAGGGGTGATCTGTCGCATCTCCATCGCGCCTGGACCCCTGGATGTTACCGTCAGAGGGGATGATCCTTAAGATCCGCCAGGTTGGTGAACAGGTATTGCGGCAAAAGTCCCGCCCGCTTTCAACCGACGAGATCCTGAGTCGATCCATCCAGGAGCTGATTGAATCCATGCGCGAGACGATGCATGACGCTCCGGGCGTGGGTCTGGCGGCACCCCAGGTTGGATATCCCCTGCAACTTCTGGTGATCGAGGACCAGCTGGAGTTTATTCAGAAGCTCCCGCCGGAGCAAGTGGCTGAACGTGAGCGCAGGCCGGTGCCGTTCCACGTTGTGATCAATCCCAAACTGACCCTGCAGGGCTCCGATGTTGTCGAGTTCTTCGAGGGCTGCCTTAGCCTTGCGGGTTTCACGGCCATCGTTCCTCGCGCAAAGAAGGTTCGTGTGGAGTGTCTGAATGAAAGGGCGGAGTCCGTGATTATTGACGCGGGCGGCTGGTATGCCCGGATCCTTCAGCATGAGATCGATCATCTGGACGGAGCACTCTATATTGACCGGATGAACTCGCGCTCATTTTGTACTCAGGAGAACTACGCGCGGTACTGGAAGGACCGGTCCATTGCCGAAGTCATTCAACAAAGTTCTCACCCGCGAGTCCGATTGTGTGACGAGTGAGGCCGACGGCAGGTTTCTAGAACGTGGGAGTTGTGATGTGGGTCACGTCCTGGTTGTTCTCTGCGCAAATGTATTCCATCAGATCGTCCTTCAAGGCGTAACGGGCGGTATAACCGACCTTGAATGGTTTGCTGTATGAGCCGGGATCGATAATCGTGGTTTCAACCACAAGAGTCCCCAAGTCCTTCCGCGTGTAACGTTCGACGGTGTGAAGTTGGTCGGTATGCGGATGGCCTTTAGCGTCGAACCAAAACCGGTCGTTGAATCCGATAGTATCGACAACGAGCGTGTCGCCGTCCCAAGTTCCGACGGAATCGCCGTACCAGCTTGGCCACCTGTTAGCTTCGGGCGTGTGTTGGCGGCCGTCGATGAAGATCTGGCGGTAGCTGTGAATGTTGGCTTCAAACAGTATGAAGACGTGGGTGGCCTGCTGCACAATGCGCCACGGATAAGGAGCCATGCGCGGCACTCCGGCGGGGAGGCAATTGGCTTCGGGATCGTCTTTCGGACGCCGCCCCTTCATCAATTTTTCGGCCGCGGGTGTGAGGACGATTTGCTCCCCGGCCATCAGGTTGAGGCTAATGTCCTGGGAACTGAGACCGCCGTTCAACAGGCCATTCAGGTCGGGTTTTCCATCGGGCAGGCGCGGCGCCGGCGCAGTGGATCCGGAAGCGCCACGGCCCCCGCTAGCCGGAGCTTGCGCCCACACTGAGACCCCCAGTGCCGATGTAATGATGATTAGGCGAGCGATAGGGGTGCTCATGGCTCTCAACTATTGGGTCGGTGCGCCGCCACTTTCCCCGCCGCCGGCAAACCCAGGAACCTTCCGTCCATCAGCCAACGTCACCTGCCGCGTTTGGGCTAAGTGCGAACCGTCCTTGGCCGCAAAGCCTTCGACCGTGACCTGATCACCCTCCTTGACGGTGTTCCGCGTCCAGCCCGCGCGGAACAAATGGTTCGGGCTGCCGAACTCAAAATTCCAGATGGTGACCGTGCCCTTCGCGTCCTTCACCTCCAGGTACATGCGGGAGTGAGGATTCGTCCATTCCACCTTCTTGACCGTTCCAGTGACGTTGACGATCTTGTTCGAATCGTACTCCGCCGCAAAGGAGTGATGGGCCAGGGCAGGCAATGCCGCGAGAAGCAGCTCGAAACCAGCGGTTATGACACCAATCTTCATTCTCATCATTGGTTTCATCGTTCCTGACCTCCAGACGGGTAGATCCTCAGCGTTGTCCACCTACACCCGGATAGCTCATCATAGCCGTCCTAGGATGTCAATCACGTGCGCTCCCTGACTATTTCTGGGGAGGTGTGCCGGTGTTCAGCGCACCGGGTTCGCGAATTCGTTTGGTGAAGGTTTGCTCTTCGGACGCGACGCAATAGCCTTGACGGATTTCGGCGCGGGGGCGCAGTCTGAGAACACGTGGCAAGGCGATCCAGGGTTTGGTGTAGGCCTGCGGGTCGTCGATCTTCAGGGTGAAGTTTATAGTGTCGCGATCCACGCGCTGGTAGCGTTCTTCCAGACGCATGGTCTCGCTGTGGGGAAAGCCGGCGGCGCCCAGCCACGTACGATCGTCGTAGCCCGTGGACTCGACGACGAATGTTGTGTCGTCCACCCACTTGCCCGTTGAGTATCCGTACCAGAGTGGATCGGGATCGCTCGGGAGGGCGCGCCCGTCAGTCCAGATTTCGCGGACCACGTGGTCGCGTTCAAACATTTGCAGGACGCGGTTAGAGATCTGCGCGAATTCGAAGGGCGTCGGGAAATACAGAATGCGCGGAAAGCCCATGGGGTCGCATTGCAGGATGGGATCGTTTCCTCCGGGCGCTGCTCGCTTTCCATAGCCGGGCTTCTGAAGGTCATAGCGGGCTTTGCCCCAGGCAGTCAGGGAAGGAATTTCGCCGCCCGGCGATTGTTTGTCGTCTTCGGAGACTTCGTGCGCCGGCTGCATTCCCCACACGCCGGCTAAATCGCGCCGGGGCGCGGGGGCTTGCGCGTTCACTCCGTACGACATCCAAAAAAACAAGGCGAGCGGGATCAGTCGCATGTGCGTTAGGGGACAGTCTTATCGACCGTCTTGTCCACCGTCTTGTCCGCGAAGTCCAGTTCGCGGCCGTCGGCAAAAATCACCTTCGTGCCGGGGTCTCCCGATCCGGCGTAGGCGACGGGCTGGCCGTTCTTGGCTGGACAGAGAATAATAGTGACCTCGTCCCCAGCCTTAATTGAGCGGCGCGTCCAGCCAGCGCGGGTTAAGATGCCAGGGCTGTTCGTTTCGACGCCCCAATTGACGACTTTGCCGGAGCTATCCTTCACGTCCAGATAAATTTGAGAATGCGGGTTGGTCCAGATGAACTCTGTGACCGTGCCCTTAATACGGACACGAGCGGTTTCGTCGTAGGCGGTGTTTCCGTGATGGGCGAGCAAGACGTCCGCTGCAAACAAGAGCACCAGCAGCGGGACCAACCTGGCAAGCTTCTTCATGCTTCTTGTATTGATGGATATCATGCAGACTCTTCCGATGCAATGTCATTCTTCAGAGCTTGGGCGTAATGCGTAGAATGCTTCCGCTTCGGGTAAGAAGGTAAACTGCGCCGTCGGGACCCTGGCGGATGTCGCGGATACTCTGCTTCTGGTCCAATAACAAACGTTCTTCAGCCACGACTTCATTCTTGTCGAGCACCAGTCTGACCAGGCATCGCGCTTCCAGTCCGCCGACGAACAGATTGCCGCGCCATTCCGGAAATAAGTCACCCGTGTAGAACATCATGCCCGACGGGGCGATATCGGGGACCCAGAAGTATACCGGCTCCTCGACGCCCGGCATGGAGGATTTCCCGTTGCCCACCGGGACGTTCTTCCGCCCGTCGGTGCGACGCGCGTCGTACTGCGTGCCATAGGAGACGTCGGGCCAACCATAGTCCTTGCCTGCGCGGATGATGTTGATCTCGTCACCGCCTTGCGGGCCGTGATCGGTGACCCACAGCTCGCCGGTCGCCGGGTTGATGGCCGCTCCCTCCGGGTCGCGAAGACCATGCGCAAAGGTGGTTGGGGGAACCGTTGCGCGGCTCAGCCAAGGATTATCAGGTGGAATGGAGCCGTCGCGATTGATGCGGAGCACGCGGCCCGAAAAATTGCGGCGAAGATCCGGATTGTCGGTGAAATCGTGTTCTTCGCCATCGTAGTCCGCTTCATAGAAGCGGAAGCGGTCGGCTCCGGCGATGAGCAGCTTGCCGTCGGGCGCAAGCACTATCCGCCGCTCAGCGCCCTCGGCTAGAACCCTGACGTCTTCCAGACGGCGGCCATCGGCGCTCAGCTTGGCGCTCGCGGCTTGCTCCGTGCCGATCTGCATCGTTTGCCGCTCAGCCAATGACTTGTTCCAGACGTTGTCGTAGAAGAATTCGTTGGGCCAAATCGCGGGAGCTTCGCCGGCAGGCGGCGCGAAGTAGTTGAAATAAAGCGTACGGTTGGCCGCAAAATCGGGATCAAGAACGACATCGTGCAGGCCCTGTGCTGCGACCGCTTTCACGTCGGGGACCCCGGCCAACGGCGCAGAGATGACGCCATCCCGGCGCACGATTCGCATTGTGCCTCCGCTTTCGGTAACCAGGAACTTCCCATCCGGAAGAAAAGCGAGCGAAAACGGCGCGCTGAGGCGCGTAGTGATCGTTTCTACGTTAAGCGCGCGCGAAGGCTTGGCGGGCTTCGGCGCTTCGGTCTGCCTGGGGAAAGCCGGCTTAGGTTTGGGGGGATTACCGGTAAACGCAGACTGCGCCCAAACGGGCGCAACAACAGTGGTCAAGCACGCAACAATTCCGACCCGAAGGACGTACGCCATGTCGTACATTATGTCTTACATTGGATTTGGCTAGAAGGTGGGTTGGGCAGGCGATCGCCCATTTTTACCCGCTTTCGTGGGGGCGCCGCCACCTAGGCTCCGCTGAAGGGAGGATCACACCGGAGTGTATACTCGTGGTCAAGGGAGCACCACTTGAGCCGCCGTTTTATTCGCTTCGCAGCAGTTTCCGTGATATCCATAGTCGCCGTGTGGGCGCAGTCGCCTGCCCCGCCTCCACCGGCTGCCCGGCCGCCCGAAACGGACCGTTTTCCGGCTGCGCCCGCCGTCGAAAAGCTACAACAAACCCAGCACAGTATCCAGGTCAACGGCAAGACCATCGCCTACACGGCCACCGCGGGTACCCTGGTGCTCAAGAAGGACGATTCCAAGCCTATCGCCAGCATCTTTTTCGTCGCTTACACTCGCGACGACGCCGGCGATAAGTCCAAGCGTCCGGTGACGTTTGCGTTCAACGGGGGACCCGGGTCTTCGTCCATCTGGCTGCACATCGGAGCGCTCGGCCCCAAACGGGTCGTGTTAGGACCCAATGGCGAACAACCGCCTCCGCCCTACCGATTGGTGGATAACGAAGACTCCCTTATCGAATTCACGGACCTGGTCTTCATCGATCCGGTAACCACCGGGTACAGCCGTCACGCTCCGGGGGAAGATCCCAAGCAGTTCCATGGCCTGGAGGGCGATCTGAACTCGGTGGCCGATTTTATTCGCCTCTACATTGCCAAATTCGACCGCTGGAGCTCACCCAAATTCCTAGCCGGGGAGAGCTATGGAACCACGCGCGCGGCGGGCCTGGCCGAAGTGTTGCTTGAACAAGGCATCTATCTGAACGGAATCACGCTCATTTCATCCGTTCTGAATTTCGAAACAATCTCCTTCAACCCCGGCAACGAGCTGCCCTACATTCTGTACCTACCCACGTACACCGCGGCGGCCTGGTATCACAAAAAACTTCCAGCCGACCTTCAGCGCGGCACCCTGGAGAAAGCCGTTCAAGCGGCTCGCGATTTCGCCGGAGGAGAATACACGCTCGCCCTGATGAAAGGCAACCGGCTTACTCCGGCGGAGCGTTCCAAGATTGCGGAGCAAACGGCGCATTTCACTGGCTTGTCGAAAGACTACGTCGAGCGGAGTAACCTGCGCATTTCTATTCAGCGTTTCCGCAAGGAGTTGCTGCGCAATGAGGAGCGCACGATCGGCCGTTACGACAGTCGTCTGCAAGGCACCGATCTTGATTCCGTCGGTGAGCGTCCCGAGTATGACGCCAGCTATGCCAGCGTCCAGGGAGCGTTCACCGCGACGTTCAATGACTACGTCCGACAGGAGTTGAAGTGGGAATCCGATCTCACCTACGAGGTTCTCACCGACAAGATCCGGCCATGGAGCTATGAGAAGCAGCAGAATCAGTACGTTAATACCGGTGAGATGCTGCGCGAGGCCATTGCGCAGAACCCCAATCTTCGGGTCCTGGTAGTGAACGGATTCTATGATCTGGCGACGCCGTTCTTCGCGACCGAGTACACTTTCAGCCACCTGGGGCTAGATCCATCCTTGCAGGGCAACGTTAGATTGACGTACTGCGATGCCGGCCACATGCTATATACGTCCAAGCCCTGCCTCGATTCGATGCGGCATTCTATTGAGGAATTTTACGGTCAGACCTTGTCGTCTCCGCAGGCGGAGCCTCGACGCAGCGGAGCTTCCGGCGCGATCCGGTAGGGCGTGTTCGCCGTGCGAAGACTTCACCTGGCATCAACGGGGTGGGCGAGCTGAAATTCCTCGCCGATTTCGCGCACCGGGATGCGATGTTGTGCGGAGCCAGACGCCGACAGTAATCTCTCAATCGGCTCGCCATACGGTTCATTGCTCAATTTGAACGTTCGGTGGTGCACCGGGAGCACAAACTCTGCCCCCGCGTGATTGGCCATCGCAAGCGCCTGTTCCGGATTGCAGTGAGCATAAATCCAGGGGTCGTAGGCGCCGATCGGCATAATTGCCAGGTCCACGGGCTTCGACGAGCGGATATTGCGAAACGCATCGGTATAAGCGGTGTCGCCTCCAAAGAGGATCCGGTAACGTCCGGTCTCAATGAGATATCCGTTGTAGCCGCGATGCACATCGGTGCGCGTGCGAGCGCCCCAGTGCTTCACTTCAATGGCGCGAATCTTTGCCGGTCCCACCTGGCACGTTCCGTCCCATCTTAATTCGTGCACCGCTCGATAGCGCTTGACTCGCAGAAGATCGCTGGTACCGACGGCGGTGATCACTGTGGTTCCCGGATTCTCCAGCTTCCGCAGGCTGGGCCGGTCGAGATGATCCATATGCGCATGCGAGAGCAGGATTAAATCCGGAACCAAAATCTCTGAAAGGTTGACCGCTGGATAAACCAGTCGCTTCATGCCGATGACGAACGGCCCGATACTGATCCCGATTCGTGTGCTAAATACCGGATCTGTGAGGATGGTGAAGCCATCCACACGAATCAGCACTGTGCTGTGACCAATCCAGGCTGCCTGCAATCCTTCCCCGGACCACATAGAGAAGCGGGGTATGTGCGGCGCAGGCTTTACAGACCGCTTTCTGTCCTCTGACATGCGCTGCCACAGGATCGGTCCGGCGCGAAAAGCAAATTCCGCCAGTGATCGTGCCTTGCGTGCGGACCCCAGAATCGCCATGGATCTACCCGATTAGACGCAAAAAGAGTCACGAGGGATTCGCCAAACGGACTGGACGGCCGCCTAGGCGAGAAAAGGCTATCCGCCCCACTGCATAGACGCGACGGGTCGCTGATTTATTCCCGCGTCCCCCGCCGGGAATAAACTAGCCGGGCAGCCAGTCTCTGGAGACGAAGCGGCGATCACGCCGCCACAGAAAGGCGTTCACAATGACTGAGACCAAAGACAACCGGCAAGGCGCACCGGGCATCCTCGAGCGGGATATCGACCGGCGCGGGTTTCTGAAATGCATGCAGTGGGCAGGAGCAGGAGTGGTGTGGAGCTTTGCGGGGGGCGTACCGGCATCCCGCCTTCTGGGTGCTCCAAAGACGCGTGCCGAGGACTTCGCTTTTGTGCAAATCAGCGACAGTCACATCGGGTTTGACAAGGCAGCCAATCCCGATGTCAACCTGACTTTCCAGGCCGCGGTGGATAAGATCAACACGCTGGACCATCAGCCCGACTTCATCCTTCATACCGGGGATCTGTCGCACCTGGCGAAGGCCAGTGAGTTCGATACCTTGGACCAGCTCCTTAAGGGAATGCGTCAGAAGCAGACGTTCTTCGTGCCCGGGGAGCACGACCTGCTTGGTGATGACGGCAAGCAGTATTTGGAGCGTTTCGGCAAGGGCGCCACGGGGCGAGGGTGGCAGAGCTTCGATCACAAAGGAGTCCATTTCATCGGCTTGAACAACTCCGCGCAACTCGAAGGCATGGGCTCGATTGGCGACCAGCAGATGGCGTGGCTCAAGGGCGATGTGGCCAAGCTGGGGGCCAGCACTCCGATCGTTGTTTTCGCTCATATTCCTCTGTGGGCTGCGTATCCGGAGTGGGGCTGGTCCACCAAAGATAGTGCGCAGGCCCTCGATCTCCTGAAGCGATTCGGCTCGGTGACTGTACTTAACGGGCACATTCATCAGGTCATGCAGAAGGTGGAAGGAAATGTGACGTTCCATTCCGCCATGTCCACGGCGTTTCCGCAGCCCGCGCCGGGAAGTGCGCCGTCTGCCGGACCCATGAAGGTGCCCGCGGAAAAACTTCGCGACGTGCTTGGGATTCGCAACGTCAATTTCATGGCCGGATCGCATCGCCTGGCTGTGGTCGATTCACCGCTTAGCACCGCATAGAACGGGGAGAGGAAAACAGAAGAGCGCGGATTCACATGCAGTACAACTGGACAAATCCAAGACTAAGAACAACGCTAACGATAATTACTGGCGTTGTCTGCGTAACCATCGCGATGGTTGCTTGGGCCCAGGACCCCGACCGGGGCCGCGAAGTTTTCGAGAAACGATGTACCGGCTGCCACGCCCTCGACAAAGTTAAAGTCGGGCCGTCCCTGCGTGGCGTATACGGCCGCAATGCGGGAAAAGACCCGCAGTTTGCCTACTCGGACGCGGTGAAGAACGCATCGGTCACGTGGGATGAATCGACGCTCGATCGATGGCTCAATGACACCGAGAGCGTCATACCCGACAATGACATGTCTTTTCGGCTGAACGACGCGACCGAGCGGGCGAACATCATCGCCTACCTGAAGCAGTTGTCGGGCAAATGAGGAGGAGGTCGGAGTGATCAAGAAGATTCTCATTGCAACGGGCGTCGTTGCAATCGCCGCAGTTGGCAGTTCGCTGATTCATCCTTTCGGGGCGCCCGTCACTCCCCGAAACGACCAGATCATCCTCCGTGAGGCGCAGATCGATACGGAGACGCTTGCCATCATCCAGCGAGCTTGCCAGAACTGCCACTCTGAAAAGACCGAGTGGCCGTGGTATAGCCATGTCGCACCCGTGTCCTGGATGCTCGCGCGCGACGTTCAACACGCCCGTTTGCACATGAATCTGTCGCGGTGGCAGGATTACTCCTCCGATGACCGCATTCGGTTGCTGAGCGAGATCGGCAGCGCGGTCAGAAACCGTAAGATGCCGGTTGAGCGGTATTTATTGCTGCATCCGGAGGCCCGGCTTACCGATATCGAGCGGCAGCAGATTTACCGCTGGACTCGAACCGAGCGAAACCATCTATCGATGCGCCAACCTGATACAGACCCTCTTCAGCCCGCGGCCAATTCAGACTAGTCGTCCCCAACTTGGCAAGTTTTTCTCAGGCCCCCGGGGAAACTTTTCTCAAGGGACATACTGCCGCATCCCAATACTCTTAAGGTGAAAAACCAGCGCGCTTGACGGGTATCGTTCCGATGCGCTGCGCCATTCGGACTCCCGATTGACCAGAGTATGTGGGCAACGTTCTCAGCGGCTCGACGACGGACGGATGTAATTGAATTGATGATGGTGACGATCTATGTCGTGTTGACCGCATATCTCTTCACGTGCAATTCTCCGCCGCGAATCGCCTTCGCCTTACGTGCTGCGGTCACTCCGTTTCAAGTCAAAGCCCGCGCCCGAAACGCAGGAGCTGAGCGGAGCGCCGCAGCGTGGCGATCCTCACAGTTCGCGACTCGCGTACGCTCCGCCAATTAGATTCCGAGTGGCTGCCGATGCGCGGGCGGGGACGCGTTACCGCAGCCCGCCGGATGCGAGGAGCGTCTCGCCCGTCAGCCAGCCCGAGTCCGCCGATGCCAAAAACATCGCGATCGGCGCGATGTCCTCCGGTTGTCCGATACGTCCCAGGGGCGTCTGCGCCACAAACGTTTTCTCTAAGTCGCTTCCTATGAACCCCGCCGCATGGACGCCTTCGGTCTCGACCATACCCGGATTGATGGAGTTCACGCGGATCTTCCTGGGACCAAGTTCCTTCGCGAGTACGTGGGTGATTGCGTCCACCGCACCCTTGGTTGCCGTATAAACTGCGCTTGCCGGCGGCGTGATCTGGCTCGCGTTCGAACCGATATTGATCACACTTCCGCCGTCAGGACCGAAGTACTTTGCGGCTTCCTGCGTGGCCAAGATGAGCCCCAGGACATTGGTGTTGAACAGCCTGTGAAACACCTCTTCGGTGATCTCTCCCAGCGGTCCGAACTCATAGACCCCAGCGTTGTTAACCAGCACGTCCAGCTGTCCGAACGCCTTTTTGGTTTCCGCGAATATCCGCCGCACATCGGTTGCACTTGAAACGTCGCCCTGTACCGCGATCGCCTGACCGCCCTTCCTCGTGATCTCGGCCACCACGCGGTCCGCGCCTTCCTTACTGGAGGCGTAATTCACAACAACCGCTGCCCCCGCCGCCGCCAGATCCTTGGCAATGCCCGCGCCAATGCCTTTGGAAGCCCCCGTTACCACAGCCACTTTGCCTTTTAGCTTACTCATTACTTTCCACCCTTTCTCGATCGTGTATTGGTATTTTCATAGCTAATGGATGAGTAAGGACGGGAAAAGATTCGAGAGCGCCGGGTCGGGTGTCACAATAAAGTTGTGAAGCGGTCTGGATTTGCCGACTTACCTCTCCATGGCGGCTACGTCCCTTCGTGGCTCGCCGACCGCATGGCCAAGCTCGGCACAGCCATCGTCGAAAGCATTCTGCTGCACTACGGACACGCGGAATTCCTTTCACGATTGAGCGATCCGTTCTGGTTTCAGGCACTCGGCAGCGTCATGGGCATGGACTGGCACTCGTCGGGAATTACGACTTCGGTAATCGGCGCGCTAAAGCGTGGTCTAAACCCCCGTGCCTCGGAACTCGGGTTGTACGTTTGCGGCGGCCGGGGTAAACAGTCGCGGAAGACTCCGGATGAGCTGCGAAGCTTGGCCGATCAGCAGGGCCTGGATGGCGAAAAGCTGGTGCGCACAAGCCGCTTGACGGCAAAGATCGACAACAACTGCATCGCCGATGGGTTTCAGATTTACCTTCACTCGTTCATCGTGGCCGCGAATGGCGAATGGGCGGTCGTTCAGCAGGGAATGAACGACGAAACAGGGTTCGCTCGTCGTTACCATTGGCATTCCGCGACGGTGCGGGATTTCCTGCAGCAGCCGCATACGGGCATTGTCGGCGAGCCCCTGGGCGAAATCATGAACTTAGTCGACACGCAAGCACAGCCGGCTCAAGATGCCTTGTTGACGATCGCGCATGATAGTCCGGATATCACAATAGGGCAGATACGACATTTGAAGATGCCGCGCCATCATGATGTGCGCGCTGAGAACGTCGATCTCAAAAGGCTGGGCGCGGTGCTCGCGGTTGCGTATGACCGGGACCTGCGAAGCTTCGCCGATCTGTTACTTGTGGAGAATCTGGGGCCGCGTACGCTGCAAACACTCGCGATGGTCGCCGAGGTTGTTCATGGAACGCCGGTGCGATTTTCAGACCCTGCCCGATATTCATTCGCGCTCGGCGGCAAGGACGGGCATCCGTTCCCCGTGCCGCTGAAGACGTACGACGAAGCCATTGACGTCCTGCGAAGGTCGCTGGATGCCTCGAAAGTAGATGGGAAGGAAAAGGCAGAAGGCTTTCGGAGGCTCAATCAGTTCGTCGACGTGGTGGAAAAGCGCATGCAGCCAGATGTAGACTTGCCGGGTCTGGTGGAGCATGAGCTGGCGATTTCTTCTTCGCTGGGCGGCCGAACCGTAGCCGATGACCGGAGGCGTCAGCATCGGCGCTCCGGCTCTGTCCAAATGAGCTTGTTCTGATCTCTCCGAGCGGCTTCTAATAACCGAGACGCAGCATGCCTTCCTGCTTGCCCTGAACGGAGCCTTGGGTGAGCCACTCCAGCGACGCTCGGAAGAGCAGGAGATGGTTCTTCTCCCACATGGCATTGTGTGACGAACACGCCAGATCGACGAAGACCTTCTTAGGTGAGCCAAGGTCGGTGAAGAGCTCGCGCACGCGGTCGGGGTTGACCTGTTTGTCGTGCGCCCCGGCGACCATGAGCGTCGGGATCTGCGTTTTGGCTACCACCGCTGTTGTCCATCCCCAGGAGGTTACTTGCGGAGCGCGCCGGACACCAGTTCCCCAAGTCGCTCCAACAGGATCGGAAGCGATCATCTCGGACCACACTGAATCGCGGGCGCCTGATTCGTATTGATCGGGACAGCCAACCTGGCGATCCCAGTTAGCGATGAATTCGTCCCGCGACTGGGTGTTGAAGGCCGCGCCGTTGGCAGGCACCTGCTCCGGCGGCTCCGCTTTCGCCGCACGGTTGTAAGCGGGAGCCAGCAATACCAGCTTCGCGACCTTATCAGCATGCTGCGCCGCATATCCAGCCGAGCGCGGCCCGCCCAGAGACCAGGCCAGCAGGTTCAGCTTGTCAACGTGACGCAGGGCGCGCACGTGATCCACTACCGCGTCGATATCATGCCAGTCCGATGCGAGCGTGGTCATCTGGTGCGGATAGCTGGCGGCACAAGGCGCGGAAATTAGCGACCGCACGTAGGCCGGCTGCTGCTCTTTTATCAAATTGCACGGATCGTTCATCGCGGCGGGACGCGTTGACCGGCCATAGCCGGTCATGTCCATGGAAAAAACATCGAAGCCGGCATGCGCCAGGTACGCCATCCAACTGTAGTCTTGATAAGGTACGTCGAAGGACACCTCTGCCGGTGTTCCCGCGCCGTGAATGAACAGCGCCACGCGATCGGTGGCCGGCCCGCCGCGCAGGACCGTTCCTGCTTCCACTACCTCGCGCACGTAGATCTGCGTGAACTGCCCGGCAATCGCCGGCACGGTGGAGCGCACCTGGACATAGTGGTCGAGCCGCAGGAGGCGGCCCCCGTCGTCGGCGAAGCTCGTGTGTGCGAGACTCAACCCCAATAATGCGGCGGTCGTTAATTTCATCAGAAACAGTATACAGTCGCGTGATATAGCATAGGGCATGCGATTTTTGCCGCTTCTATTACTGGCCTTAACGGGAACAGTCTGGGCGCAGAGTGCACCGTCTCCCGTGATCGGCATGAACAATTTCATACACGCCACGAATAGTCTGGAGAAGACCGTGGAGTTTTATCAAGAAGTGTTCGGCCTGGCGAAGCCGAATCCGCCGAGGCCGCCGAACCCCGCGGTTCCAGCGCTGGTGAACGCACCGGGCGCGCAGCTTCAAGTGGCCGTATTCCGGATTCCGGGCGCGACCTTCGGTTGGGAGCTCACCACCTTCGGCCCAATCGAGCGAAAGCCCGGGCAGGCCCGGCCCACGGACCCCGGCGCAGCGGTTTTGATCCTGCGGATGCGGGATCTGGACCCGGTGCTGGCAGCCGTCAAGAAGGCTGGAGCGCCCATCGTCACGCGATCGGGCGG
>JAOAPR010000120.1 GCA_025463005.1 Bryobacterales bacterium
TTCGTCGTACTATCAGTGAAGAGCGGTAAGTTCGACCATGCGGCCAGCTTCCTGCCGAACGCCGACCAAACCGCCGCGGAGAAAGAAGATTTGTTATGGCCAAAGTCCTGATTCCTACGCCGCTGCGCCAATATTCGGAGAAACATGATTCCGTGGAGCTCACTGGAACGACGGTGGGCGAGGTGCTGGGCGCTCTGACCGCGAAGTTCCCCGACCTGCGCAAGCAGCTTTTCAACGATGAAGGCAAGCTGCGCAGCTTCGTCAACGTGTATCTGAATGATGAAGACATTCGCTACCTGAAAAAGGACGCGACGCCGGTGGCCGCGAGCGACACATTATCGATCGTTCCCAGTATTGCCGGGGGTTCGGCAGGGGTCGCGCCTCCTCCGCTGGCATCGCTTTCGAATGACGAAATCATGCGGTACTCGCGGCACCTGATCATGCCGGAAGTCGGCATGGAGGGGCAGCTTCGCCTTAAGAATGCCAGCGTGCTGCTGGTCGGCACAGGCGGCTTAGGCGCGCCGCTGGGGATGTATCTCGCCGCGGCCGGCGTGGGCAGGCTCGGTCTGGTGGACTTCGACGTGGTCGACTTCACCAATCTGCATCGCCAGATTATTCACGGGACCAAGGACGTGGGCCGCAAAAAGCTCGATTCGGCCTCCGACACGATTGCGGACATCAATCCCAATGTTAAGATCGAGCGCCATGACACGATGCTCTCCAGCGAAAACGCGCTGGAGATTTGCGCTAACTACGACCTGATCATCGACGGCACGGACAATTTTCCGACGCGCTACCTGGTGAATGACGCTTGCGTTCTGCTGAAGAAGCCGAACGTCTATGGATCGATTTTCCGCTTCGAGGGTCAGGCGAGCATCTTCGCCTATCCGGGCGGGCCCTGCTACCGCTGTCTGTATCCCGAGCCTCCACCTCCGGGGCTGGTGCCGAGCTGCGCTGAAGGCGGCGTGCTCGGAATTCTGCCGGGAATCATCGGACTGATTCAGGCGACGGAAGCCGTGAAGCTGATTCTGGGTGTGGGCGAGACGCTGGTGGGGCGCCTGGTTCTGTACGACGCACTCGCGATGCGTTTCCGCGAGTTGAAACTCCGCCGGAATCCCGAGTGCCCGGCGTGCGGCGATCATCCGACCATTACGAAGCTGATCGACTATCAGGAATTCTGCGGGATTCCGCAGCACGAGCCGCCACCGGCGCCCGGAACCAAGGAAGGCGAGATCGATGCGGTGGACGTGAAGCGCAAGATGGATCAGGGCGAGCAGTTCGTTCTGCTGGACGTGCGCGAGCCGCATGAGTACCTGATCTGCAGCATCCCAACCTCGAAGCTGATCCCGCTGGGCGATTTGCCGAAGCGCGTGAACGAGCTCGACACCGCGACGGAGATCGTCGCGCACTGCAAGAGCGGCGTGCGAAGCGCGAAAGCGGTCGAGTTCCTCAAGCAGGCCGGCTTCAAGAAGGTCAAGAACATGAAGGGCGGCATCCTGGCCTGGAGCGATAAGGTCGACCCGAAGGTTCCGAAATACTGAAGCCGCTTGCTATCGCTCGCGCTTCGGTGCTGCACTCAGAGCGCTACACACTCTTATGACCAAGGCATCGGCATCCCAGATGCGCCGCACGTTAACCGACCGGCAAGCCCGTCGACTCACCAAGATCGCTGAATCGGAGCCGCGAAAAACCTTTCTTTCGGCGGCCGAAGCTACACGCTTTCTGAAGAAAGATATGTCAAGGAAACGTACCGGCTTTGGCACTGAACCGCGACCGTCAAGGAGCCGCTGTTAAACTTGTAGGAATGAAATTTGGCGGGTTTTACGAACATCAGCTTCCCCGGCCGTGGACGCGGGATTCAGAGCACACGCTGCTCAAGAACGCACTGGATGAAGTCGAGCTTTCCGATCGCAGCGGATTCGACTACATCTGGGCGACCGAACATCATTTCTTAGAGGAATACGCGCATTCTTCCGCACCCGAAGTTTTCCTGGCGGCCTGCAGCCAGCGCACTAAAAACGTCCGGATCGGCCACGGCATCGTGCAGATGTCTCCCTACATCAACCATCCGGCGCGCGTGGCCGAGCGTATCGCGACGCTCGATCTGCTCAGCGACGGGCGCGTCGAGTACGGCATTGGTGCGGGGGCTTCGGAAACCGAGCTCGCCGGATACAACGTGCCGCAAGCCGTCAAGAAGGACATGATGCTGGAGGGCGCGCGGGCGGTGGTCGAGATGCTCACGCAGGAGCCGTTTCCGGGCCTCGACGGGAAGTATGTGAAGATGCCGGCGCGCAACGTGGTTCCCAAGCCATTGCAGAAACCTCATCCGCCAATGTGGCTGGCGTGTTCGAACCGGCCGTCGATTCTGCAAGCCGCGCGGCTGGGGTTAGGCGCGCTGACGTTCTCGTTCATCGATCCCGGCCAAGCCCGCCAGTGGGTAACCGACTATCACACGACTTTCGAGAACGAGTGCGTACCGCTGGGATACGCGGTGAATCCGAACTTCGCGATCACCTGCCCGTTTCTGTGCGACCGGAACGAGGAGAGGCTGGGGCAAATCGCCGCCGAAAGCTACGGCTTCTTCATCTACGCGCTGGGGCATTACAGTTTCTTCGGCGAGCATGAGCCCGCTAAAACCGACATCTGGGACGAGTTTAAGAACCATCCCAAAGAATTCACGCCTCCGGATGGCCGCAACCAGGACTGCGTGGGGACACCGGAGCTGCTTCGGCAACGGCTGCACGAGTTCGAAGATGCCGGAATCGACCAGGTGATCTGCCTTTCGCAGGCCGCCAACATCTCGCACGACATGCTGAGCTCATCAATCGAGCTGTTCAGCAAAGAGGTTCTGCCGGAATTCAAGGACCGCGATCAGAAGTGCGCGCGCGCCAAGGCTGAGCGGCGCGAACGTCTCATGGAGATCTGCATGCCGCGTCGGCCGAAAATTGAGGCACCCACCGCGCCCACAGTCATCCGCGCAGCGGGGCACCACTAGCGGCGGCTATTTCTTCACGATCTCGGCCTTCATCTTCTTGCCGTCCGATTCGGTGAACCATCCAGCCTTCACCAGTTGATCGACGGACTGCGAGAATTTGCTCTGGTAGTTCTTATCGCTGCCGTACAGCGAATCCATGCGGGCTTTATCGAACTCGACGGTGTGGCCGAACTCGCGGCAGGCTGCGGGTGTGCTGCCCGGGAAATAGGTCGCCGCGGGAACGTCAACCCATGGGCTCCGAACGCCGCCGAGGCCATTGCCGGCTGCGTCGAGCGCGACCGCGCCATCCTTGATCTCGATCGGATTGCCGTGGGGCGCCGGCTTCCCTTTGCGCGCCCACTGATCCAGATTTACGAGGGTCGCATCATACGCGTATTTCAGCCTGGTATCCGTACTGAACGTGAATGGAGGATCGCACTTGGCGTTTAACGGGAATTCCGGAGTTCCCTGCGGGTTGCCGCCTGTTGCGGCCTGATCCGCGAAATTCGGGAAGCCACGATCATACGCCCAGCGGTCGATATGAGCGGTGCCTGCAAACTCGTAGCGGCGGAACCGGTTGTCCGGTTCATCGCTGTCGGGACGCCTCTGCGCCAGCGAGTCAGGCACCTCGCCTTGCGCCACCACCTCAATCACTGGAACGTCCACTTTCGCGACGATTCTCCGCTGGTCGCTGGCTCCGGGGGCGGCGCCGCACTGGCTGAGGCGGCTGGGAGCGCCGGGGTTGCGAAGCATATAGCCGTCATAAACTGGCTTCCCGTTGGCCAGCCGGGCATGCGAGTGAATGGCGTCGAGATAGGTCACTACATCGGGAAACTGGCTGGTCATGTACAGGGCTTCCACACGGAATCCGGCGAACGGGCTGCCCGCGGGGGCGGCCTTGAGCAATGCGCCAACCTGGCTCATCATGTCCCACCGGAGACCTTCCTCGATGGCGGACGGGCCTCCCTTGGCCGCCGGGCAGGCTTCACCCGGATTCGGATTTGCGAAATTCACGGCCGTGTAACGCGTGGGATTGAACTTCTTGAGCCCATCGGACGACGCCGGCATTGTGATCCCGACCCAGGCGTCGCCGCGCTCCATCATGTGCTCATTCAGGTAACCGTACATGATCGCCCAATCGAACCGTCGCACCGCGCCCATAGGCTCGACGACCACTGCGCCGCTGAAGCGCGCGGCATTGGCAGGCCGACGCACCAGAATGCGCGTGCCGTAAGGAGCCTTTTCCGTCTTCACGCTCAGCGACCCATCCGCGGCCCAGTCATAGACATTCGCGGTGCCGCTGACGATGAACTCCTGTTCCACGTACCCGTACTTCGCCAAGTCGAACGGGACCAGGCTATGCGCGGCATCCATGAACGGATATGAATCCGCTGTCACGGGAATCGGACCCGTGAACTTCGGAACCGGAGTGCCCTGCCCTGCGGCCAGTGCGGCGGTCAAAACTGCAATCAAGATGGCTTGTTTCATTTCCCTCTCTCTAACGTGGTTGTGTAACGACGTCTACCAGCGCAGGCTCGCCGCGCCGGACGATTTCGACGGCCCGCTGCAAAGCCGGACCTAGATCTTTGGGATCGGTAATGGGCCCCTCGGCGTGCACGCCGAGACCCTGGGCGATTTTCGAATAATCGATGTTCGGATCTTCGAGAGTGGTGCCGATTACCGCGCGATCGATACCGCGGTTGTGACGGTTCGCCATGCGCTGCACGTGCATCAGTTCCTGGTGGTACGCGCGATTGTTGTGCATCACGCTCAGCAGCGGGATCTTGTGATGGGCGGCGGTCCACAGCACGGCGGGGGCGTACATCAGATCGCCGTCATTCTGGATACTGACGCTCAATCGGCCGTACTTGCGATTCGCCAGAGCCGCGCCCACAGCAGCCGGCGCGCCGTAGCCGACGCCCGCGCCTCCCGATCCGCCGATGTATTGGTAATGCTTGTCAAAATTCCAAAGACGTAAAGGCCAGCGGCTGACGAAAGGAACGTCGGACACGAGTGACCAGTCGTCATTCTTGATCTGGGCCCATAGCTCGGCCGAGAGGCGAGCTGTGCTGATGGGGCTCGCGTCCCAGGCGTAGGTCGCCTCGGAGCGGGTGCGTTCCAAAGCGTCCCGGCCGGCCGCCGCAAGTTTCGTGCCGCGATCGTCGAGCGCGCGTTTCCGGTCGGCAGTGGTCAGACGCTTTACTGCTTCGATCAAGGACGGCAGCGTCGCCTCAGCGTCGGCGGCGATGGCCAGGTCGACTTCGGGATAGCGCTCGAAGTCCTGGTAGTTGCTGCGCAGGAACAGATCGCCGGCGGTGATGCTGATCAGCTTGGCTCCTGGCTTCGTGATCGACTGCGAGGTTCGCTTAAGCTGATCGCGGTAGGAGTGGACCGTGCCCCAGAAGTCGGTCAGCTCGAGGCCGAGGATCACATCGGCACTGCCGACTAATGCGCGGCTGCGCTCGGTATGATTCAGGGTGTGGCGTGTTGGGAAATTCATGCGCCCGCCCTGATCGATCACAGGCGCATGCAGTGCTTCGGCCAGCTCCACCAGCAGCTTCATCCCGGCGGGGGTGCGGGCGGCACGATCGGCCACGATCACCGGGTTTTCTGCGGCCACTAACCAGCGGGCAGCTTCGGCCACCGCGCCCGATTCGCCCTGAGGCGGCGCAGCCAGAGTGAGCTTGGGGATACTCAGGCGGGCGTCGCCGGGGATCGCATCCTCCTGCAGATCGCCATCGGCCACCAGCACGACCGGCATAGTGGGCGGCGTCATCGCGATCTTGTATGCCCGCACGGCGGATTCCGCGAAGTGCGTGAGCGAGGCCGGAGCGTCGTCCCATTTCACGAAATCGCGCACCAGCGACGCGCCATCCTGAACGCTGTGCGCCCATTCGACACCAGGACGTCGATTTTCCGCGTTTGCCAGGTTGCCGAAGATTACATACACCGGCACGCGATCGCAGTAGGCGTTGTAGATCGCCATGGCAGCGTGCTGCAGGCCCACCGTGCCATGCGCGAATACGGCCAGCGGCTTGCCCTCGATCTTGGCGTAACCGTGCGCCATGCCCACGGCCGATTCCTCGTGGCAACAGGTGAGGAATTCGGGATTGCGGTTGCCTCCATAGTTGATCACCGATTCGTGCAGCGCGCGGAAGCTGGACCCGGGATTCGAACAGACGTACTCGATGCCTAGAGATCTGAGTACGTCGACCATGAAGTCGGAACCGGGTCGTTCGTTGGTGAGAACTTCGATGTTGGAGGGTAGTGTTCCGGTTTCGGCCTCGCGGGCTGCGGCGTTGGGGGCGGTGACTCGCGGAGCCGCGAGAGGTTGCGGTGGTCGGGTCTGCTGCGCGGACGCCACGCCGGTGCCCACGGCTAACCCTGCCGCACTTGCGGTCGCGGTCCCCAGGAAACGGCGGCGATCTAACTTGGATTTGGACATGCCTCTATCCGCTCAGGAATAGAGTATCAGTCCGGTACGTGAGTGTGGGGCGTTACTTCGAAGGCAGGCCGAATTCGACTTTGCGTTCTTTGTTGATCTGCCTGCTGAATTCGCGATCCACCAGGTCGAGCGAGACGCTGTTCTTGACGCCCTGAACGGTGATGTAGTTGAGGGTGTCGCCTTCCACCCAATAGGCGACCGCAGGGAAGATGGTGTGGTCCTTCAGGGCGATCAGGAACATGACCTGTTGGTCGCCCGTCGTCGACGCTGCTCCGTTGTTAGCCTGCGGGTCATACTGAGGGCCGGGCTCGGGCAGAGGCGTGTTCGAATAGTCGCGAATGACCGGATTAGCGGTATCGGGCTTAAAGTACTGGTTGATGATGACCACGGGCGGCTGCGTCATCTGATCGTAGCCGGGAACCTGATAGGCTGACGGCGAATAAGGCGCCACCGGTGCTTGGGGCGCATCGTAGTCGTAAAAGCCGCCTCCATAAAACACTGGATACGCGACGGTTCCGAAGGTCCCATGGGGACGATGCGCCACCTCCGGCGGAGGTAACGCGACCAGCGGCGCGCCCGGGATGCGAGGATTGCGAGCGGTGGCTGGAGCTCCTGTACCGGGATAAATGAGCCTGCCGAATCCAGCTCCGCCGGTGGTACCGACCACGCCCGCGGGGTTAGAAAGGCGGCCGAAACCAGTGGGAGCGGGAGCGCGCTGGGCCCACCCCGTCGCAGCGGCCAAGACCAAAACAGCCATGAGCCTCATGGAGTTGTCTCCTACCTGTATATTAGACGCTTTTAGGGGGACGGCGGTTCAACTCCGTTTCCGCTTCATTTTTGCGTTCCAGTCGAATCCGTCCGATTCGCGATGAAGAGCCACCAGTGACCCGAATGATGTCGCTCTGGGCTTGAGGTACGGATTCGCGGTGACAGTGACTCGGTCGCCGACCTTCAGGGTCCCGGGCTCAATGCCCTCCTTGAGTAATGACTTGGCTCCCTTGGGAAACTCCAGAGACCATCGCTGCATGTTTCCGTCCGGATCCGGTACGTCGATTTGAAGGAAGGAATGGGGGTTTCGCAGAAAAATCTGGATAATCTTGCCCTCCAGCCTGACTTCCCTTTTGAGATCAAAAGATCCCTGCAGAGAATGATGTGCATACGCCATCCCGGCGAACGCCAGCACGAATGGTACGAGTTTCATGCTGTTGATCTTACAGCCAATACAGCATGAGGTACACCACCACCCCCGTGACGCTCACGTACAACCAGATGGGGAGCGTCCAGCGGGCGATGCGCTGGTGCGGGTAGAATTTTCCGGTCTTCTCACCTTTAAGCGCGCGGCGCAGCGTGATAATCGCCAGAACGGGTACCGTGGCGGCCAGCGCCGTGTGCGTGAACAGGATGGTGAGATAGACGTATCGAATGAATCCGGTTTTCTCGAAATAAACGGCGCCCACGTTGAAGTGATAGACCAGATAGGAGATCAGGAACAGCGTCGATACTGAGAACGCCGCGATCATTGTTCGTTTATGCTGGTCGCGCTTGCCCGCGCGGATTAGGGAGTAGCCGCGCAGCAAGAGAATCGCAGCCGTGCCGTTGAGGATCGCGTTGAGCGCGGGCAAGTCTTGAACGCTCATCACGCCGGCTGTCTCAGCAGAGCCTTGGCGTCGTCGATAACGCGCTTAATCGCATCGGGCTCCGACGTCAGGTAGTATCCGCGGATGTGCGATTTCCGGTCGACGAGTACGAAGCGAGTGGAATGATCCAGTGTTCCATCCACGGGACCGAGCTTGAATACGTCCTCCCCAAGATGGTTCAGGGTCTCACGCGGGCCGGTGAGAAAATACCAGACACCGGGCGTGGCGCTATAGAACTGGGCGTATTTGGCGAGCTTTTCCGGAGTATCGCGGTCGGGGTCGACAGTGATCGAGACCAGCTTCACATCCTGACCGGCCAGAGCGCTCTGCACCTCATGCATTTGCGAGCTCATGCGCGGGCATGGACCAGGGCAGTTTGTGAACATGAAATTCGCGACCCACACATGACCTTTCAGCGTTGGTTCGGCGGCGAAGTTTGCGCCAGTTTGGTCGGTCAAAGTGAAATCAGAAACCGCGCCGTAGGAAGGCAGGTCGGCACGCGCGGCGCAGCCCGTGAGGGCCAACACCAGCACACTAGCTATCCAGCGCCATGAGTCCATACAGCAGAGGAAGGTAAAGCACGCTGGCCAGCAGCACACGGCGGGCCTGGACGCGGGTTTGATTCGCATTCGCCTGGAATCCGGCGTACAGCACGAGTGTTCCCAAAATCGATGCGCCAAAGAGGTACAGGTTCCCGGCCATGTCGAAGAACTTCGGCGCCAGGCTCATGGGTACCAGGGCCATCGAAAACCAGACGATGCGCCGTGCGGTAGAATCGACGGTCGGCTCGACCACAGGAAGCATGCGGATGCCGGCCCGCGCGTAATCCTCGCGATACATCCAGGCAATGGCGTAGAAGTGCGGGAATTGCCATAGGAACAGGATGGCGTAGAGAATCCCAGCCTCGTAATTTAGATGGCCGCTGGCAGCCGCGTAGCCGATCAGCGGCGGCATTGCCCCGGGAATTGCGCCGATCGTGGTCGATATCGGCGACCGGCGCTTCAGAGGCGTATAGACGAACAGGTAACTGGCCAGCGTGAAGAGCGCCAGCAATCCGGTTAGAAGATTTACGCCGAGACACAGCTCGATGAAACCGGCCGCGGAAAGCAGCGCGCCAAAGATAAGCCCATGATCCGCGGTCACGCGGCCGGAGGGGATCGGACGCGCTTTGGTCCGGTTCATTAGGGCGTCGCCTTCGCGCTCGTACCACTGATTCAACGCCGCCGAGCCACTTGCGATCAGCATCGTCCCCAGCAGCGTATGGAACAACTGCATCCAGGTCCAAGGCTGGCCGAGGTGCGTGCCGAACAGGAACCCGAGGCCCGTGCTCATCAGGATGAATAGCGTGATGCGCGGCTTGGTGAGCTCGAGATACCGGTTCATGACGTCACCGTTACTTGGCTGGTTTCGGCGCTTTCAACCGATACGGCCGCGCGGACATTGCGCCGGATCTGGATCGCCAGTACGACGCTTGCCGCCAGAGTCAGGCCGCCCGTTGCGACATGCGCCACCGTGGTGAGCACCATGGCCAGCGGATATTCTGCTGCCTGGAGGCGCGCGAAGTATGCGGCGATGCCCAGGAAAATCTGTACAAGAGTGATCGCCAGGAGCCCGACGGCGGCAGGCCGCAGCGCGCGATGCTTAGGAAACTGATGCAGCACGAATGCGCTCACCAGTAGAATCACCAGCGGGACGATCATGGCGCCGATCACGTGCGGCAAGAGCCCGAATGCACGATGGCGGAACCCGGCTCCGAGTCCGATCTGCGCTAACACTAATACAGGCGTCAAAATCGCTAGAGATCTTAGAGACGGCCAACCGTAATCTTCCACCGGCTCCGGCCCTTGCTGCCATTTTCGCGACGTAAAGACGGCGATGGCTACCGTGACAGAGAAGAAAAGCTGTGCGAGGCAGGCATGTGCGACGCTAATCGGCGCGGGCTGAAGCAGGAGCACGGTAGCGCCTCCCAGCAGGCCCTGTGCGACCACTCCGCCCAGCGCGAGCCAGCCCAGTCTTCTCATCCATGCCCGCTTCTCAACCCGAGCGATCCATATCGCCAGGATGATGGTGAGAATTCCGACTACGGTCGCGATCATTCGATGACCGGTTTCGAAAAGGACGCCGCCGGTCATCTGCGGGATCACCTGGCCGTAGGACAACGGCCAATCGGGCACCGAGAGCCCTGCTTCCTTGCTGGTGACGGAGGCTCCTGCGACCACCAGGAACAGCGTGCACACGGCGACCAGCGTCGCGTAGCGGTGCAGCCAGGGGGTTTGCATTGAGTTTGCCAGGACGACTACTTTCATTTCTATTTTAGCGCGTAGAATGAAGGTTTTGTGACCTCTTCTCTTCATCAGCCCATTCACACCGTTTACGGCGGCGCGCACCTGTTCAAATCAACGACTTGCAGCAAGTTGGGCACGCTGGCCGAGCGAGCGTTCGCGGATTATGCTCCTGACGCGAAGACTATGGCGCGGGTGTTCGCGATCCCGGAAAACCTGGCCGAAACGGTCCATGCGCGCGTCGCCGAGAAGCTGAGGCGCGAGCCGGTGGAGGACTTTCGCATCGATTTCGAGGACGGGTTCGGCTATCGGCCGGATGACGAGGAAGATTCGGCCGCTGATAATGCCGCTCAAGAGGTCACTGCGGCGGTTCAGGCAGGCTCGCTCCCGGGGCTGTTTGGTATTCGCGTGAAATCGTTTCTGCCGGAAACGAAAACGCGCGCTCTGCGGACCTTGGATCGTTTTCTTTCACACGCGACTTTGCCGCTAAACTTCGTGGTGACGCTGCCGAAGATAACCGCGCCCCGGCAGGTCGCCGAGCTCACGGATGCGCTACGGTCCTATCCCAAGGTGCGTATCGAGATCATGATCGAGACGCCGCAGTCGATTTTTCTGCTGAAGGAACTGATCGAGGCGGCAGAAGGCCGGTGTGTGGCGGCGCACTTCGGCGCGTACGACTACACTGCAAGCCTGGGCATTACCGCCGCGAATCAGGATTTACATCATCCGGCGTGCGACTTTGCGCGGTCGATGATGCTGGTTTCGCTCGCAAGCACGGGCGTCTGGCTGGTGGACGGCGCGACGAATATTCTACCCATACCGCCGCGTCGTGGACTCGAGGAAGACCGGTCTGTGGTTCATCGCGCGTGGAAACTGCACTACGACAATATCCGCCATTCTCTCTACAACGGCTTCTATCAGGGCTGGGACCTGCACCCTGCCCAGATTCCGGCTCGGCTGGTCGCGGTGCACACGTATTTCCTGGAGGGGCTGGAGGAAGCCTCCGCAAGGCTGCGCAATTTCATGGATAAGGCCGCGCAGGCTACCCGTGTGGGAGCAATCTTCGACGACGCGGCTACAGGGCGAGGGCTTCTCACTTATTTCGAACGTGCCTTCCATTGCGGGGCTATTCCTGAAAGCGACGTTCCGGGCTTGACAGGGATGAGCGTGGAAGAACTGAGCTGGCCCTTTGATCGAATCTTGGCAGCCAGGACAGGATCTTGAGGCGGCCTACGCTCTTTTTCGAACCGCCCCAGCCAGGCGTTCTGAGCGCACCGGTTTCGCGAGAACCTCATCCACCAGATCCTGCTCGGGGCGGCCTTCCAGGTCCGCACTCCAGCCCGCCAGCACAACGATTCGCACAGCTGGCGATGCCTCGCGAAACTCGCGGACCAGCGCGAGACCATCTTCGGGCGATGGCAGGCGAAGATCCAGAATCACGCACTCCGGCGTAGTTTCGCGAAACCGCTCTATGGCCGTGGCGGCATCGGTGGCGGTAGACACGTGGTGACCGTCGCGCTCCAGCAGCATTTTGCGGATCTCGAGGCCGCCCGGGTCGTCGTCGACTAGCAGAACACGCGACATCAGTTAAATTTCACGCTGGCAATCACAAGCTGCGGCATTTTCTGATTCCAGCTCTCGGGCATGTTGTCGAACGGCAAGCGGAAGCTTTTGGTTTCACCGGGCTTGAGGCCCCCCATTTTCGGACTCACAATCGGCACGCGTTGCCGCAGGGCCATCTGACCGTAACCATCCTGGAACACGCAATACAGCTCAACCGTATCGAGATCGCGATCACCCGCGTTGGTGATATTGCCCGCGATTTCCACCACCATCTGACCGAAATAATTCTTGGTCCCTTTCATGCCCACGTCGGCAAGCTTCAGATTCCCGACGTACGCGCGGGCCTCGGGAGTAAGCGGTACTTCGGCTGCAGGGTTGCGGGGCGCGAGCTCCAGATAGGCAACAACGCCCGCTCCGGCCAGCACGAGGGCGATCAGGACGACCAGCGGCAACCCCAGCAGTTGGCGCTTGCGCGGTGCGGCAGCCGAAAGCGGAAAATTACTGGCCACTGATGGTCATCTCCCCGATCAGCAGCGCGGGGGAGGCGATCGAGCTGCGAAACTCGAGATTCGCCGCCACCTGATCCAGGCTCATTAGCATCTGCTTCATGTTGCCGGCGATGGTGATCTCCGAAACAGGATACGCCAGCTCGCCGTTTTCGATCCACAGACCCGCGGCGCCCGAGGAATAATCGCCGGTCACCGTGTTCGACGACGCGCCAATCAACTCCGTGACGTAAAGGCCCTGGCGGACCCCCGCGATCAGGTCCCGCTCCGAGCGCTCGCCCGCTTCAATGTAGAAGTTGCCGTTGCCGACGCCGGCGTTCCCGGCGAGCCCGCGGGACGCGTTGCCGGTGGTCTTCAGCCCAAGCTTCCGCGCCGTGTAGGTGTTCAGCAGATAACTCTTGAGCACGCCGCGCTCGATCACCACGGTCCGGCGCGAGGCTACGCCTTCGTCATCGAAGGGCGCGCTGCCGAATAAGCCCGGGATGGTGGCGTCATCGATAACGGTCAGCGCTTCGGACGCGATCTTCTCGCCCAGTTTTCCGGCCAGAAACGAAGCACGGCGATAAATGGCGCCGCCGTTGACCGCATCAAAAAGATCGCCCAAAAGCATCCGCGCGGTGCGAGGCTCGAAAATCACCGGGACTTTCTGCGTCGGCACTTTGCGCGGATTCAGGCGCCGCACAGCGCGTTCCGCCGCCCGTCGTCCCACTTCTTCCGGGCTTTCGAGGCGCGAAACTTCCCGCGCAGCCGTATGCCAGTAATCGCGCTCCATCGAGCCGTTCTGTTTCGCCACAGGAACCACGCTCATGCCGCAGCTCGAAGTCCGGTACTCGCCTGCAAATCCCAGCGAGTTGGCGAACGCCCGCGAACCGAGATAGGAATCGAAGGAGGCGCCTTCCGAGTTCGTGATACGCACGTCCGCCGCCAGAGCCACCTCTTCGCCCTTCAACGCCTGCGCGATTTTCCACTCGGTTTCCATGCGGGCTACCGCGTCATCGTAGAGGCGGAGATCCCCTTCGAAACGCCCGAGATCGGCCGGATCGGGCAATCCCGCGTGCGGATCGGGAGTTGTAATACGGGCGAGGTCCAATGCTCCACGGACCATTGTTTCAATGCCTTGCGTTGATAAATCGGATGTTCTGGATGAACCAGTCAGGTTTCCTACAAGTACTCGGATCCCCGCTCCGCGCGAGCCGGCCTGCTTCAGGTTTTCGATCTCCCGCATGCGCACGCTGGCAGAGAATTCTTCGCCCTCGGAGAGAGTACACTCGGCGCCGCTCGCACCCAGTTCCAGCGCTCGCCGGGTCGCGGCCACGGCGATATCGATGAGCGCCTCGCTCACGACGCGGTTCCCCCTACCGTCATCTTGTCGATCTTCACGGTCGGGATGCCGACGCCCACCGGGACGCTCTGCCCTTCCTTACCGCAAACGCCGATGCCTTCGTCGAGCTGGAGATCGTTGCCGACCATGCTGACGTACTTCAGCGCCTCGGGGCCGTTGCCGATCAGCGTCGCGCCCTTGACTGGCCGGGTCACGCGGCCATTTTCGATCAGGTAGCTTTCAGTCGCCTGGAAGACGAAATTGCCGCTGGTGATATCCACCTGTCCTCCGCCGAACGTCGCGCAATAGATTCCCTTGGGGACGCTGCGGATAATTTCTTCAGGATCGCTTTGGCCGGCCAGCATGTAGGTGTTGGTCATGCGCGGCATGGGGATGTGCTGGTAACTTTCGCGCCGTCCGCTGCCGGTGGACGCGGACTTGAGCAACCGGGCCGATAGCGTGTCTTGCAGGTACCCGCGAAGAATGCCGTTTTCGATCAACACGTTTTTCTGCGTCGGAACACCTTCATCGTCGACGTTGAGGGATCCGCGGCGGCTCCCGATGGTGCCGTCGTCGATCACGGTACAGAGCGGGCTCGCGACCTGCTGGCCGATGCGGCCGCTGAAGGCGGAGACACCTTTGCGGTTGAAATCGGCTTCCAGGCCATGCCCGACGGCTTCATGCAGCAGGATCCCCGGCCATCCGGGTCCGAGCACCACGACGGATTCGCCCGCCGGCGCGTCCACAGCGGAGAGTTGCACGATCGCCTGCCGTGCGGCTTCGCGCGCAAAATGTTCGGGCGTCTTCTCGTTCAGGAAAAAATCCAGAGTGACGCGCCCGCCGCCGCCGGAATAGCCTTGCTGCGGAACGCCGTCGGTTTCGCGAGCCAGGGCCGCGACGCCCATCCGCGCCATCGGCTGGCGGTCGAAACTGAGGCGGCCGTCGCTCGATGCCACCAGGACTTCCCGAATGCTGTCGGCGTAGTTCGCGATCACTTGAAACACACGGCTGTCGTACGCGCGAGCGGCTGCATCGGCGCGTTTCACCAGATCCACACGCTCCGCCAGACCCACCTCGTGCGGAGAGGTGATCATCGGATAGAGATTGTGTTTGTGAGCCTCCTGGAAGCCGGTCTTCACCACGCTCGCCGGACCGCGGGCGATCAGCGCAGCCACACGGGCCGCCTTGCGGATCTTCTCGGGGTTGAGATCGTCGCTGTAGGCATAGCCGGTGCGCTCACCCGCGATGACGCGAACGCCCACGCCCAGCGTCACGCTCTCGCTGGCGCTCTTGACAATACCTTCGTCGATGCCGATGGAGCTCGTTGAGAGATATTCGAAGTACAGGTCGGCATACTCCCCGCCGGCGGAGAGCGCTT
>JAOAPR010000139.1 GCA_025463005.1 Bryobacterales bacterium
CCACGCCGGTGCAGGTGATGAAGTAGGCGTAGCGCAGCCGCACCTCGCGGCCGGGCGCCAGCCGGAAATACTGCTTGGGCGGATCCTCGCGGAAATCGTCCTGCTCGATATAGATCACTTTGGAGAACGGAACCTGGCGCGTGCCCGTGGACGGATCCTCGGGATTGTTGACCGCCTCCATGTGCTCGACTTGCCCATCCGGATAATTGTCGATCACCACGCGCAGGGGGCGCAGCACCGCCATCACGCGCGCCGCATGGCGGTTCAGATCGTCGCGCACGAAATATTCGAGCAGCGACAACTCGGTGGTGCCGTTGGTCTTCGAGACTCCGATCCGGCCGCAGAAATTTCGCAGCGCTTCGGGCGTGTAGCCGCGGCGGCGCATTCCGGATATCGTCGGCATGCGCGGATCGTCCCAGCCACTCACCAGCTTGTTCTGCACCAACGCCAGCAGCTTGCGTTTGCTCAGCAGAGTATAGGTCAGGTTTAACCGGTCGAATTCGATCTGCTGCGGATGATAGATGCCGAGCTGGTCGATGAACCAGTCGTACAGCGGCCGGTGATCTTCAAACTCCAGGGTGCAGATGGAGTGCGTAATGCGCTCGATGGAATCCGACTGCCCGTGCGTAAAGTCGTACATCGGATAGATGGACCACTTGTCGCCAGTGCGGTGATGGGACATGTGCAGAATCCGGTACAGCACCGGATCGCGCATGTTGAGATTGGGCGAGGCCATGTCGATCTTGGCCCGCAAGGTGCGCGCCCCATCGGGAAACTCGCCTTTGCGCATGCGCTCGAACAGATCCAGATTTTCCTCGACTGATCGATTGCGATAAGGGCTCTCCTGGCCGGGTTCGGTCAGCGTGCCGCGCTGCTGGCGGACCTGGTCGGCTGAAAGATCGCAGACGTAAGCTTTTCCCTTCTGAATTAGTTTCACGGCCCATTCGTAGAGCTGGTCGAAATAATCCGAAGCGTAGTACAGCCGGTCTTCGAAATCTCCGCCCAGCCAGCGGACGTCTTCAATAATAGAATCGACGTACTCGGTCTCTTCCTTCGAAGGATTGGTGTCGTCGAACCGCAGATTGCATTTTCCGCCGAACTCGCGGGCGAGCCCGAAATTGATGTTGATCGACTTGGCGTGGCCGACGTGCAGATATCCGTTCGGCTCGGGAGGGAAACGGGTTTGCACGCGTCCGCCGTACTTATCCGTTCTCAGATCCTCGAGGATAGTGTCCCGGATAAAATTCGACTGGACGGGCGCTCCCGATTCGATGCTTGTCCCGGGATCATCTTTTGGCATGGTCATTTAATTCTCTGTCCTTAGTGGGGCAGGCAACATCCGCAACGCTTCATCGATTCTTTTGAGCGTCGTCTCGCGGCCCAGCACTTCCAGCGTCTCAAACAGCGGCGGCGCCACCTTGCGCCCGCACACCGCTACGCGAATCGGCTGGAACATCTGCCCGGTCTTGACTTTCAGTTCTGCCGCTGCAGCCCGTAAGGCGGCGTCAAGTGTCTCGTGACGGAACTCAGCGGTTTCGAGGACTTGGCGCGCCCGTTCGAGCACCGTTGCGGCCATGGCCGCATCCCCCTTCTGCGGGATCAGCTCGGCGCTGTCGTAGGGCGGTAGAGGATCCAGAAAAAAGATGTCGGCCGTGGTTTTCACGTCGCTCAGCAGCCTGATGCGTTCCTGGATTAGCGGCGTCACCTGCTTCATCTTGGCTCGATCCGGCGAAAAACCGGCGGCGGCGGCAAACGGCAGCAACTGTTCGGCGAGCTGCTCCTGCGGCATCGTGCGAATATGCTCGGCGTTGAACCACACGGCCTTGGGATCAAAGGGATCCTGTTCCGTGAAGTTTACGGTCGCGTTGCTTTGATTGATGCCCTCCAGCGAAAACGCGTCGACCAGCTCCTGGCGCGACAATACTTCGCGATCGTCCTTGGGCGACCAACCCAATAAACATACGAAGTTGATGAACGCCTGCGGCAGAAATCCGGCATCTCGATAGGTGGTGACGCTCACCACCGGCCCGTGCTTACGCTTGGAAAGCTTGGACCCATCCGGGGCGATCAGCAGCGGCAGATGCGCGAAGTTCGGCGGTGTTACACCCAGGGCTTCGAATATCAGGACGTGTTTAAAAGTGTTCGTCAGGTGATCCTGGCCCCGAATGATGTGGCTGATACGTAGGTCGGCGTCGTCGGCACAGGATGCCATGTGATAGGTCGGCACGCCGCTGCTCCGCAGCAGGGCGAAGTCCTCGATATCGGCGGTGGCTTTCGACTGCGCGCCGTAAACCAGATCCTGGAACGTCACTTCGGTACGCGATTCACGCGGCACGCGAAAGCGCAGCACGAATGGCTCCCCTGCCGCCGCACGCCGGTCGCTTTCTTCCTTCGACAACTCGCGCATAGCGGGGTTGAAGAGCCACTGCCCGTCGGCGTGGGATTTTTCCTCGTCCTCCGACACGGCCGCTGGGGTGAAATCGCGATACGCGAGCCCTTTGGCGAAAATCGTTTCCGCCGCGCTCCGATGCAGTTCACCGCGTTCAGACTGCCGGTAGAATTCGTCCCAGCTCAAATCCAGCCAGCGCAGCCCTTCATAGATCGAATCGAGCGATTCCTGTGTGTTCCGCTCCACGTCGGTGTCGTCTATGCGCAGGATCATCGTTCCACCATTGCGGCGGGCGTATAGCCAGTTAAAAATGAACGTCCTGGCACTGCCGATGTGGAGATACCCCGTGGGAGAAGGGGCGAAGCGAACTCGAAGCATCAAACCTTCAGGATAACAGCCGACCTGCCGATGAATAGAAATGGTGCCCGGCGATTAAGATCCGTCCATGCGGTATGAGGTTGGGAACCTTGGGACGGTTTCTCGCGTCGGCTGTGGCAGGCGCCGTTATAATTGTGCAGAAGCAAACGGAGGCAACATGATGAAATCGACAAATAAGACACTCTGGACTGCTCTCGCCGGTGGCCTCATACTGGGCGCGCCGGTGTTCGCCCAGCGGGTGGATACCTTCCGGGCACAGATCCGGGGGGGCGGCGGGGACCGCGGGAAATGCACCATCGAAGTCGACGTGGACGGCGTGGCGGAGGTCGAGATCAGGGGCGATGAGGGCCGGATGCGGACACTTTCCGGAAATCCCTCGGTGTGGCGCCGCATGCAGTGCAACCAGCCCCTGCCGTTGAACCCCGGCGAATTCCATTTCAGCGGCGTGGACGGGCGCGGAAACCAGATCCTGCTGCGCGACCCGGCCAGTAATCGCGGCACCGCGGTGGTGCGAATCGAGGATCCTCAGAGCGGACGCGAAGGTTACACCTTCGATATCGAATGGAGAGGAGCAGGCGGCAGCGGGTTTCGCGGCGATGGCGGGGTTGATCGCGACCGCGATGGCGCGTACCGCGGCGACGTCCGTTGGAACGACGAAATTCGCTTTCGCGGGCGCGGCGACGGCTATTTCAAGGATTATCGCGGCCCCGATGACACGCTTTACGATTGCGAAGTCTCGGTAGACCGCCGCGGCGAGGTCAGCGTCACGTTCCAGACGGCCCGCCGCTCGCGATTGACGTTCAACGGGCGGCTGGAGCGCTTCGATCGCGACTTCGTGGTGGCGGACATGTCCGGCATGGGAATCCGGGGCTCGATGGAGATCCGGCTGAATGGACACGATCGCGTTAACGATATCTCGATGTCGGCCGCGGGCCGAGAACGTTTCGAGCTGCGCTGGCACCGATAGGGGTTAAAAAATCCCGATCATCCGCCAATAGAACACGCCGGCAATACATGCCAGAATCGCGGACGCCGCATAAATGTTCGCGACATTAAACAGCTGCATCTTGCTGAACCCCTGCTTCTGGGTGATGCTGTCGCCCATGGCCATCCAGAAGTTCATATAGGTCATCCAAAACGGGGCCGACGCCAGCAGCAGGGGCGCGGTCAGAACCAGCGGCGGAATTCCAGCCTTGGCCAGCGGTTCCTGAAGCGGCAGAAAGATCAGGGGCATGGCGATAAACGCGGTCGGATCGAGGAATCGCAACGCCAGCATCGCCAGCAGAACCACGATCAGCAGCAGCATCGGACTCGAGATCAGACTTCCCACGTGGGGCAACATGAGTCCCGCCATCCAGTCCGTGATCTTGGTGTCTACGATCACGTTCCCTAGTCCGAAGATCCCGCCCAGGAACAGGAGCAGCGTCCAGGAAACGCCCGTCGCGATATCGGCGTCCCGCAAAATTCCGGACAGGGCGAACACGGCCATCGCAAACATGCCGACGGCGAAGGTCGGCAAGGAATGCAGCTTGCCGTTGGTGGCCCACAGGAAGATCGAAATGCCGACCACCGCCGCAGTGATCATTTCCGGGCGCTTGACGGAACCGAGCGCCGCCAGCCTGGTGCGGGCAAACTCGCTCGAGGCGCGCAGCGGAGCTTCCGGCTTGAGGAACAGCTGATTCAACAGCAGAATCAGCCCGCAAAAAATCAGCGTCGGAACCGTCATCACCTGCGCATAACCGGTCCACGTTATCGGCAGGTGTTTATCGGCGAACATTTTAAGCACAACCGGTCCGTTCAACGATCCGAGCTCGAACGCCAGGCCGGGCACCACCGCCATTTCGACTACGGTGATCATGATCAGCGCCGATCCGCGACTGCGTGGAGCGAGTCCCAGCGTCTGCACCATGGCCCAGGCGATCGGCGCCATGATGGCCGTGCGGACGGTCATCGACGGAATGCCCAGCGCCAGCACGAATCCGATCACGAAAAAGGCCGACAGGATTCCCGCGTAGCTCCCAGGAAATAACGTCAGAATATAGTAGGAAAGCCGCTCCGCCAAACCTGTCTTGCGCATGGCAAAGCCATAGAACAGAACCGCCAGCAGCGTCCAGAAGGCCGGATCGGCGAAACCGCTCAGGGCCCGAGGCGGCGGAACTTTCACCGCGATCAGCAGCGCCATCATCAGCACCGACGCGACGCCGTTGTTCATCACCTCCGTGGCCCACAGGACCACGGTACCCGCAGTAATCGCCAACACCAGTTGTCCCGTTCGCGTCAGCCCCTGTGGCGTGGGCGACAGCGCGATGACCAGGCCGACCACGATCGCGACGGCCAGCCAGATCCACTTCGTAGTCGAAAGACCGGCGGCCGCGACAGGCGGGGGGGCAGCGACTGGGGTGCTCATAAGAAACCTATCCTATCAGGGGTCAAGGATCAGGAGCGACGCCCAGCACGGAGCGTCGGCTCTGGCCTCTCTAAAGGCACGAAGGCCTGCTGGTCGTTATCGTACGCTGTGACCAAACCCTCGCCGAGGTCATACACCCAGCCGTGCAGTTGCAGATCGCCCTGCGCCAGCCGGGCCGCGACCAAGGGATGTGTCCGCAGGTTGCCCAGTTGCTCGATCACGTTGCGCTCCGTCAGCGCCAGCAGGAATTCGGGGCCGCTGTGCGTCGGTTCCTGCGACGCGGCTGCCTTGCGCGCGGGCTGCGCGTAACTCAACCAGGCGCTCACGCTGGTCAGCGGTTCCAGGGGTTCCGGATTCATCACGCCTTTCAGGACGCCACAGTCGGTGTGCCCGCACACGATCACGTCAGGGACGCCCAGAACCCCCACCGCATATTCAATGGTCGCCGAAACGCCGCCGATGGCATCCGGATAGGGCGGAACGATGTTGCCGACGATCCGGCAGATGAACAGCTCGCCGGGCTTGGTTTGGGTCAGCATGCAGGGGTCGATGCGCGAATCGGCGCAGGTGATGAAGAGGGCTTGCGGCCGCTGCCCCAGCGCGAGTTTTTGGAACAGGTCGCGGTGCTTGGGGTAGACGCGCTTCTGGAATCGAAACAAGCCTTTGAGAATACGGTCCACGGACATCTATTCTACACTCGGGACCTCCGGTTGACTTCGCAAACCCTTGACTGTACGATCGAAAACGACGTGGAGGGGCCCTATGAGCCATCGCTTTTTCCTGCTCCTGAGCGCGCTTGCGATCGTAACGGCGGTTTCCGCGCAGACCGCTCAGCCGGCAGTCGCAGCCAAAGCCGCTGCGGCGAAAAAGTGGACCGCTCCGCGCACCCCTTGGGGCGATCCCGATCTTCAAGGCTGGTTCACCAACCTGCAGGAAGACGGCACACCGCTAGAACGCCCGGATCAATTTGCAGGGCGTCAGCTCGAGGACATTAAGGGCGAAGAGCTCGCCGCCATCAAGCGCGACGTGCAGAAGCGGACGATCACTACCTTCCAGGGACCTCTCCATGCTCCCGAGAACTGGTGGCAGAACGATCTCAATCTGGTGAAGGGCAGCCAGGCGTGGCTGATCGTCGATCCTCCAGATGGCAAGATCCCCGCATTAACGCAGGAAGCCAAGGACCGGGCTGCCGCGCGCGCCGCGGCCAGGCGCGCCAGTGGACGCGGCCCAGCCGACTCCTGGGAAGATCTGACCCTCTACGACCGCTGCATTACACGCGGCCTGCCCGGATCCATGATGCCGGTGATTTACGGCAACTCATATCAGATCCTGCAATCGCCCGGGTTCGTTTCCATCCGCTATGAAATGGTCCATGAAACCCGCCTGATTCCTCTGGACGGTCGCCCGCACGCCGGCTCGAGCATTCGCTCCTATATGGGCGATCCGCGAGGCCACTGGGAAGGCGACACGCTGGTGGTCGAGACTACCAATTTCCGCGACGACGGGACCTATCGCAATGCCAATGGCGCGACGCTTCGCTTGACCGAGCGCTTCACCCGTATCGCACCCGATAAAGTGAAGTGGTCGGTCACCGTCGAAGATCCCGCCACCTGGACCAAGCCTTGGACGTTCTCGATGCCTCTGACCATGGACGACTCGCAGCCGGTGCTCGAATACTCCTGTCACGAGGGCAATTATGGGTTGAGGAACATCCTCAGCGCGGCGCGCGCGGAAGAGAAGAAGGCGGCTAATGCGAAATAGAATATTGCTTTTTCTGTTGGCGATTGCGGTCCCCGTATGGGCGCACCATGCGTTCTCTGCGGAGTTCGATGGCAACAAACCCATCAAGCTGGTGGGCCGCGTCACAAAAATGGAGTGGATCAATCCGCATGCCTGGATCCACATGGATGTGAAAGGCGCCGACGGGAAGGTGATCAGCTGGATGGTCGAGCTCGGTCCGCCGAATGCGCTGCTCAAGCGCGGCTGGAACAAGAGCTCGCTGCCCGAAGGGACGGAAATTATCGTCGACGGCTACCAGTCCAAGGTCGGCGAGCTGCGGGTCAATGGCCGGGATCTCACGTTCCCCGACGGCAAGAAGCTGTTCGCCGGATCGTCCGGCACGGGCGCGCCCGACGAAAGGCCCGAAAAATAAAGTGGAGCCCGCAGGGGGGCCTTAGCCGGTCGGCAATCTGATACTATCAGGTCATGACAGTGTCGCCTGCCATCTTCAGGCCCATGTGCCGATGATTCCTAGAGGATTTCCCCCGCGCCGTCCCAGAATCCGGGAAAACGTGAATGAGGCGATTCGCGCACGTGAAGTGCGCGCCGTTTTTCCCGACGGCACAGTAGAAGTTCTGCCCACTCAGCAGGCGATTCGCAAAGCGCAGGACCTGGGCCTCGATCTGATCCTGATCGCTCCCACGGCCGAGCCGCCCGTCGCCAAAGCCATGGACTACGGTCAATGGCAGTACGAGAACAAAAAGAAACAGCACGAGGCCAAGAGGAAGCAACACATCATTCAGGTGAAGGAGCTGAAGTTCCGCCCCAACACCGATGATCACGACTACGACTTCAAGAAGAACCACGCGATTCGGTTCCTGCAAGAAGGCAATCGCGTGAAAGCCGTGGTCCAATTTCGCGGTCGAGAGATCGCGCACACGGATCTGGGCAGAAAGCTCCTGCTGCGGTTCGCTGCGGACCTCTCTCAGTACGGGACGATCGAATCCCAGCCGCGACTCGAAGGCCGCAATGCGCACGTGCTGCTGAGCCCTGTGAAGGCCGCCGTCCAGCATCCCCCTAAAGAGAAAGAAAAACCCAAGCCGGACGCGAGCAATGGCACGCCTCCCGCATCCGCTTAGCTCGCCTTACCGCCAGCGGCCGTCCCGATAGTAGTAGCGTCCGCGCCGCGATTCCCACCGTCCGGGAACCCATACTGCCCGCGCTCGTGGCGGTCGACTCCAATAGCCCGGAACCCAGGCATAGTTTCCGCCTCGATAACCCCAGTAGCCGTCGATCCAAACAAATCCCGCACCCGGCGCCAAACCCCGTACCTCGTATCGTACTGGCGGCGGAGGCGTTGACGCGTAATACCCATAGCCGCCGGTAGCGCATCCGGCCAAGGAAAGCCCGCCAAGGATCGCAACCAACCCCAAAGTCCGCTTCATAACGCGATCTCCTACTTATTAGAAGGCCGAGGAAGGCGACCCGGTTCCACCCTTAATGGTGTTTTCATGTGGCCATGCACGCTATTGGTTTCTGTGAAAGAATACGAAACTAGAGGTTATCTGATGGGAGCCAAAGTTTTTGTTCTCGCGGCATCTCTGGGCGTTCTTGCGACGATTCCGATGATGGCGCATCATTCCTTCGCGTCCGAGTACGACGATAAAAAACCGCTCAAGTTTGAGAATGTCGTGGTGACCAAAGTCGAATGGACGAATCCCCATGCGCGCTTTTACGTCGATGTAAAAGACGCCAAGGGCAACGTCACTAACTGGAACTTCGAGCTGGCCAGTCCCAATGTGCTGAAGCGGAACGGCTGGTCGAAGAGCACCTTGAAAGAAGGCGACCGTATCACCGTTCAGGGTTCGGCAGCGAAGGACGGCGCGCTTTTGGGTCACGCCACCACAGTCGTTTTGCCTGACGGTAAGCGAGTGTTCGCCGGGTCCAACACCGCGGACGGGCAATAGCCGTGAAAAAGCATCTGACCAGCGGGATCATGACAGCGGCGGCGCTGACAGCCGCCTTGCTTCTGTGGCACATTCCAGCCGAATCCCAAGCACCGGCTGACGCTAAGGCTCCGGCCAAAGGCGGCGCCAAAGGAAAAGCCAAGGGCAAAGCGCGACCCACCGGCCCCACTCCTCGTCTGGCCGACGGGAAGCCGGATATGTCCGGAGTTTGGAACGGCGGCGGCCCCATCGGCGATATCGCGCAGGGACTGGTGGCCGGCGAAGAAATTTTGCTGACTCCCTGGGCCAAGAAAATCATGGATTCGCGGCAATCGAAGGATGACCCGGAGGCGAATTGCCTGCCCACCGGCATCCCGCGAATCGCTCCTTATCCCTGGAGAATCGTGCAAACGCCGACGCACATCTTCTTCCTCTTCGAGGGGAACATCCATAGCTTCCGGCAGATCTTCATCGACGGCCGTAAGCATCGGGCCGATCTCGATCCCACCTGGTATGGCGATTCCATCGGAAGCTGGGAAGGCGACACCATGGTTGTCGACACCATCGGGTTCAACGACAAGTTCTGGTTCGATTTCCGCGGGCACCCGCATTCCGAGGAGCTACACACCATCGAGCGCTACACCCGTACGGATTTGGGGACGCTCGAAGTCGAGACCCAGATCATCGACCCCATGGCGTACACGAAACCGTTCAAGATCAAGTTTACGGCGGCTCTCCGGCCGGGCGAAGATCTGATGGAGTACATCTGTCAGGAAAACCAGCAGGACGCACACCACTTGGTTGGTCCCGCAGGATTACCGTAACCACGTGGCACAGGCCTCCAGCCTGTGCTGGTTGATTACTGTGCTTTACAAGAAAAGTTGGCAGCATCGTTGGTGCTGCCGACGCCCTTGTACACCGCAACCTGCGGATACGCGCACAGCGGACGCGTCATATCCACACGGTTGTTGGCCACGTGTTCGGCAATGATGAGCTCCGGGGCGACGCCCGATTCGCGCCAGCGCTCCATCGCACCCATGTAGTTGAACTGATTGGGACCAGGGCCATTGCCGCAGTGCCCCATTCCGGGCACCATGAACAGCCGGTACCAGTTGTCCTGCTTCGCGCCCATCTTGGTGAGGACGCTCGAGCGATAGTTGATGCTGTTCTCGGGCGAAATCGCGGTGTCAGCCCAGCCGTGATAGGTCAGCAGCTTGCCGCCACGGGCCTTGAATGCGGAGAGATCGGGATTCACGGCGTTGATGTAGCCGTATTTCTCGTCCACTGCCGCGACGTCCTTGTCCACATCCCAGGTCTTCCAATCCCAGTTAGGATCCTGATGTAAGACTTCGCGATAGCTTCCGAGCGAGAGCGGCGTGGGTGTGGGACCATTCGCCGCCAGCACAGCCCAGCCTTCTTCGCTGCCCTTGGCGTAACCGGGATACACGAGCGCGCCCTTGGAAGTCTTGAGCGGCGCGTAGGCCTTCTTCACCGAATCGACCTGCAGTGCGGTCAGGCAATCATTTGAATCGGCACCCTTGCACAGCAGCGTGCCGGGATCGAAGTTGCACTTGCGCGGGTCGTTGAGGAGGCCGTCTTTCACCCCGTCGGCCGCATCGCACGCCGCCAGCACAGCCTTGGCGACCATATCGGTCTTGGCGGCGGGCACGGCCGCGCCTGCCTGTCGCACGAACGTCTGCAGAGAGATGTCCCAGGCATGGAGGTGAGTCTGGAAATTGGCCGGCGCGCCGGCGACGATCCCGTCAAAATCTTCCGGATAGCGCTGCGCTTCCATTAATCCCTGGCGTCCGCCCGTCGAGCAGCCGTTCCAGTAGGAAAGCTTGGGACCACGACCGTAAAACGCGGTCATGATGGCCTTGGATTTCACCGTCATCTCATGCACGGCGCGATACGAGAAATCGACGATCTTCTCGGGATGTCCCACGGCGAAGTTAGCGTTGCCACCCTCGTGGCCGGTATCGGTGGAGGACGTCGCATAGCCTTCCTGCAGCGCATTCGCCAGCGCGGGGTAGCTGATGATTCCAGCCCATCCGCCACCGCCGACCGCCTCATATTTTCCGTTCCACGCCGCGCCTACGGGGAGCCAGACTTCGATTTTGATATCGGAATCGGCGGAGGGTTTCAGGGTCGCGGTCACGCGGCAATAAGCCGGCAGGATCTGCTGGGCGACCGGAATCGCGGCAGCGCCTTTCGCCTGCTTGCCTTGCGGAGTCGGCGTTGCGGGACCTGCCGGAGCGCCGGGATTCTGGAACGGGCCGCCGGCCACGGTCACAGCCATGGTGATGGTGGTGTCGGGCAGTTTGAGCGACTGCAACTGCTCGCAGGGCGTCTGCGCGAAGGCAACGGATCCCGCCGCCGCAATAAGAAAAATGAGAGCACGGTTCATGGGGTTCTCCTAGCTGAAGTTGTCTTACTGAGTTTTGCAGCCAAAATTCGCGGCGTCATTGGTGCTGCCGACGCCCTTGTACACGGCCACCTGCGGATACGCGCACACCGGACGGCTCATGTCCACACGGTTGTTAGCAACATGATTGCCGAGCAATTGCTCGGGTGGCTGGTTCGATTCGCGCCAGCGCTCCATCGCGCCCATATAGCTGAACTGGTTCGGTCCGGGACCGCCGCCGCAGTGTTGCATCCCCGGCATCATGTAGAGGCGCACGAAATTGTCCTGCTTGGCCCCCATTTTCTGCAGCACGCTGTTGTAGTAGTTGATGGTGTTGCCGGGAGGGATGGCCGGGTCGCTCCAGCCGTGATAGAGGATTAATTTCCCGCCATGGGCCTTGAAAGCGTTCAGATCGGGACTGCTGGCGTTGATGAATCCGGCTTTTTCGTTCGCGACGGCCAGGTCGCGATCGAGGTCAAACGTGTGCCAGTCCCAGTTGGGATCCTGATAGCCCAAAATGCGGATACTATCGAGCCCGCCGCCGGGCTGCGTGCTGGTTCCGATGGTAGCGAGGCCGGCTTCGCTCCCGAGCTCGTATCCGGTCCACACGATCTGGCCGTTCTTGAGCTTGGTGTCGGCGTAAGTTCGCTTGACGGCGGCGATCTGCGGCGCGGTGAGGCAAGTATCCGAATCGGCGTCCTTACACAGCAGCGTATCCGGACTGAAGTTGCACTTGCGGGGGTTGTTGAGCAGGCCGTCTTTTACGCCGTCAAGCGCATCGCACGCCGCGAGCACGGATTTCGCCAGGAAAGCCTGCTTGGCGGGTGTCAGGGCGTGATCTCCGGGAATGTTCATGATGTCCATGGACCGTGCGACTCCGGCAGCGTGCAGCATGATGTGATTATTGGCAGGCGCGCCGGCCACGATTCCGTCGAAGTCCTCGGGGAAGCGCTGCGCTTCCATCAGTGCTTGCCTGCCACCCGTGGAGCAGCCGTTGAAATAGGAAAGCCGCGCCGGGCTGCCGTAAAACGCTTTCACGATTTCCTTGGAGTGGACGGTCATATCGTGAATCGCCCGATACCCGAAATCTACAATCTTTTCCGGGTGGCCGAGCGCGAATTGCGCGTTGCCTCCCTTGTGGCCGGTGTCGGTGGAAGCCGTCGCATAGCCTTCTTGGACGGCCGTCGCCATAGCAGCGAAGCTAATCGTCCCGGCCCATCCGCCGCCGCCGACGGCTTCAAACTTGCCGTTCCATCCAGCGCCCGCGGGCATCCACAGCTCCATTTCGATCTCCGAATCGGGCGAAGGTTTCAAGATCGCGTCGACGCGGCAATAGGCGGGCAGCATTTGCGGAGTTGCCTGAGCAGCGCCGCCGCCCGCACGTCCGGCCTGCTTAGCTTGCGCTTGTGCGGGAGGTTGCGGTATCGGAACCAGAGCAGGGGCAGCGGCCCCACGACCTGGCGCCTGATACGGCCCCGCAGCGACGGATTCTGACACCAGAATGGTGGTGTCTTGGAACTTAAGCGACTTGAGATTATCGCAGGGAGTTTGAGCGAAAGTGGCGGAAACAGCGCCAAAAAGCACGAGAGCAGCGGTGCGGATCATGAACAGAGCCTCCTGGTGCCTGACAGCAACTCATTGAGAAACTACCACATGTAGGGGCGGGATGCCAGGACTCGGGAAGTCTCTACAGCTCTATACTAGCCCCGCATCGTGAACGATTTTGCCATCCACGATCGTCAGGACAGAACGGATTTTCTTGATTTCGACATCGGGCACCGCGAAATAATCGCGATCCAGTACCGCGAGATCGGCCAGCTTGCCTCGTTCGATCGAGCTGACCTTGTCTTCCATGCGCAGAAACCAACTATTGTTGCGCGTGAACAGGCGAAGCGCCTCGGCACGCGTGAGCTGCTGGTCGCCATTGACGTGGTCGCCGAACGAGTTAACGCCGGTGGTGGCGAAATAGATGTGCTGCCACGGATTGAGCGGCGCGATGTGGACGCCATCGCCGTGAATGCCCGTCTGGACGCCATGGTCAACGATGGTTCGGAATGGCGGGCCAGCCACCACCTTTGGATCTGAGGACGTGACCCAGCGGAACGCGCCCATCTCGACCCCGCACCCCAGTGCCTTGAGCCTGGTCAGCAGATCGGCATTCACCTGCGGAACGTGGTGCACCACCCATCGCCGCTGCGTGATATCGAACTCGCGGTTGACCGCTTCATAAGCCTCGACCACTTGAGTTAGACCCGCGAGGTTTTGCACCGCGTTTTCGTTGCGCCAGCCGGCTTGTGCGACCAGCCTTTGAGCTTCTCTCCAGACGGCGCCACTCGCAAGGGGCGCTGCCCACTCGCCGATCGCACCGGTCCTCATCATGTCGTCGCCAAAGAACTGAAACTGATTCCGGAGACGCTCTTTTAGCTCGGGCAGATTCGGATCGCTCTGGTTCTGGAGGAAGTTCATTTGCAAGCGGATGATGGTCTTCCCCTCGCGGTGGAGCTCGAGCCAGGGGTCGTACATGCGGTACTGATCGAGATTCGAAAGGATCTGGCTCGGGTGAAGAGGACCCGGAGTCGGGAACAACACCTGGTCCAGATGCGTGGTCAGCCCGACGCTGGCCGAGTATTTCATCGCATCGACCGTGCTCCGCTTTCGGTCTGCGAATGTCTGGATCTGGCGCAAGTGGAACAGGGCCGAAGCCGATGGACCACCACCGGTCTGACTGGCGGCAGCGATTGCGCCGTTGGCGGCGACGTTCACGAGCTTTATATCCGGGTGCACGGGCGGCGCTGCATCGACGGCATCGAAGAACGCCTTGCCCAGGCTGTTGGTCGCGCAGGGACCGGTAAAGCGTTCGTACAGGAGCACGGGATGATCGGGAACGGCTTGGTCGAGCTCGGCGAGCGTAGGATGACGATGCTCGGCCCACTGGTTGGGATGCCAGCCGCCCATGGAGGTGATCCATGCACCGGCGGGCACATCCTTGCGCCGCGCAGCCAGCGCTTCCTGGATCTCGCGAATGGAGGTCGTATTTTCGAGGATGGTGTGATAGCCGGGACGGTTTGCCAGGCTCACGCTATGGATATGGGGTTCGATCAGCCCTGGCACCACGGTACGGCCGCCGAGATCGATGACTCGGACGCCGGCTCCAGCCAATGGTGCAGCGTTGACTCCTACGAAGCGGCCGTTGCGAATGGTCACGGAGTTCGCGATGGTGTTGGCCGCATCCATGGTATGAATCCGGCCGTTAACAAGCACAAGCGTTTCTTCGGCTGCGATGTTCTGGCCCGAAACCGGAACGGCGACTGGCCCCGCCACGATCGTTGCGGCGCCGGCGGCAGCGCCGAGGAACTTTCGTCGCGACGGTCTTCTCTGATCCATGGGAAAGCCGGATTATAGCGACCGCCGGACAGGCGTGCAACCATCGGTTCAAAACCACCACGCGGTGAAGAGCAGCCATCACACGCGTTCCTGAGTCCGAGAGTTTTCAGCGACATAGTTACGGCCCGCCACGTGCATTTTAGCGGACGAGAAAGGACAAAAAGACGATGAGAATCTCAAAACTTTCTGCTTGGATCCTGATTCCGGCTGGACTTGCGCTGTCCGGCTCCTCAGCCATGGCGCAGGGTTACTACGGGGATCGATACGACCGGCAGGATCTGCGTGAAGATCGTCGTGATCTGCGGAAGGATTATGCCCAGGTCGATCGCCTGCGTGCCGATATCTCGCGCGATCAGTACCAGTTGGACCGGGCTTGGCGGCGGGGAGACAGGAATCAGGCGAGGCGCCTCCAACGCGATATAGATCGCGATCAGCGGAAGCTGGACGCTTTGCTGCGCGACATCTCGCGCGATCGTCGCGACGTTCGTCAGGATCAGGGGTATCAGAATTGGGATCGCGGCTACCGGCGCTAGAATGCTGATGTGGCGCCCATCTCCATCCGCGGACTCACGAAGCGGTATGGAGACGTTCGGGCCGTCAACAACCTCAGCCTGGAGGTGATTCAAGGGGAAATCCTTGGATTTCTCGGGCTCAATGGCGCCGGCAAGACCACCACGATTCGCATTCTGCTCGATCTGCTTCGCCCCAATAGCGGCAACGTATCGATCCTGGGGCACGATTGCCAAGTCGATGGGCTCCGCGCCCGGCTGAATATCGGGTATTTGCCCGGAGAGCTCGGAATTTACTCCGATCTCACCGGGCGCGAAGTGCTCGATCTCTTGGCAAAGCTCAGTAACAAAGCCGTCGCCAAGGCGTGGCGCACCGAGTTGCAGGAGCGCCTGGAATTCCCCGAGAGCGACCTGCGCCGGCCGCTTCGCCAATACAGCACCGGGATGAAGCGCAAGCTCGGGCTGATTCAAGCGTTTCAATCCGACCCGCTGCTCCTGATTCTGGATGAGCCGACCGAAGGGCTCGATCCGCTGATGCAGGAGTCTTTCTACAAGCTCTTGGTCGACGTGAAACAGCGCGGTCGAACCGTGTTCATGTCATCGCACGTGCTGTCAGAAGTCGACCGGGTGTGCGACCGGATCGCGCTGATTCGGAAGGGCGAGCTGGTTCTGCTTTCGACGGTGGAGGTAACCCGGAAGCTGGCGGCGCGGCACGTGCGAGTGCTATTCGCGGAAGACGTGTCCATCGCACCGGTTTTGCCGCCGGGCAGCGAGGTCATCGAAGCGGGCCCGCGTTCGTGGAACTTGAAAATCGAGGGACCGCTAGGGCCGATGCTGCGAACGATCGCGACATTGCCGGTGCGCGATATCGAGATCGCCGAAGCGAAGCTCGAAGATGTAATTCTCAAGTACTATCGCGATGGCATTCAATGAGAAGCGCTGCGCTCCTGCTCGCCTACTCGCTGAAACGTGTGCGAGCTCTGACGATCACCACAGGGCTTCTGCTGGCGGCACTGCAACTGGTTCTGATCTTTGTCGCCGGTTCGATCCAGAGCTCCGGCGGATTTGACCAGCTCAGCGCGCTGCTGCCGCCGTTTGCTCGTCAGCTACTGGGCCCGTCGGCGGCGACGTTCATGTCGTTCTCCGGAATCGTGTGTCTGGGATATTTCGATTTAGCGGTCATGATTGCATTGATCGCCCTGGCAGTCACGCTCGCCACCACGCCGGCATCCGAAGTGGAGATCGGATTCATGGACTTGATCCTGGCGCGCCCGCTCGCCCGGCACTGGATCATCACCCGGACGATCGTTCTGACAGCGCTGGTTTCGGCCGCTTTGCTGGCCCTAATGGTCGGAGGAACGTGGGCCGGACTGCAGATGTTCGCGCCGGCAGGCGTCCCGTGGCCGTCGGCGAGGCTCGTCAATTCTCTAGCCATTAACGTGGGGATGCTGACGCTGTGCTGGGGCGGTGTGGCGATGGCGATCGGCGCAGCGTCGAGCCGTCGCAGCGTGGCCGGCGGCGCAACAGGACTACTGGCCTTGGCGACTTATCTTCTGGACTACGTCGCGCGATTGTGGCAGCCGGCCGAAAAGGTCGCGTGGCTGTCACCATTCCGGTACTACAATCCGTTTGATCTGATCATCGGAAATCCGCTGCCGATCAAGAACCTGGTCGTTCTGGGAGCGATCGCAGTGGCGGGATTCGCAGCGGCGTATGTTCTGTTCGCTCGGCGCGACATCTCGCATTAGGCGGTTAATCGGGTGGCTGGTAGTTGTGCAGGAGATCCTGGTACCCGTTCATCGCCAGCCGGCAGGCCAGCTCGGTTCCACCGAATCGCGCGCGATGCCAGGTTTCCCTGGGCGTGTAGACGATATCGCCCTGGTCGGCGATGAAAATGGGCAGCGATCCGATCTTGTACTCCATCTTGCCTAGCAGGATGAACCAGAACTCCGACGATTCCAGGTGGAAATGGCCCCAGTCGGAATCGGGCGCCGGCCTTTGCGTTTTTGGATCGCCGATGATGATGTTGGCCACCGCGCGGTCGTCGGCGATGAATCGCCGCTGTTTTTCCGTGCCGGCCACAACCGCGTTGAAGTCGATGTAAGGCCTGTTGCCCTGATCGTACTTGCCTTTTCCGCTAATTCGGACTTTGATAAAGTTAAAACCTTTGACGGCCGGAGGCTCTACATCAATGGGATACATCGTCTTTGCGCCGGCGATATTTACTTCGAGCCGTAGCGAAGGTTTATCGCCGACTGTTTCCATGCTGAAGACGTTTCGGTACGGCACCTGCACCAGGTAGCCCTTCGTGGCGACAAACGGCTCCTGCCCTTCGATACTAAAGCGAATCTGGCCGTCCTGCACGATCCACCAGGCGCGCGTATCGGGATGAAACTGGCGAGGAGTCTTGACGCCGGGCGCCATTGAGACATAATCGGCGTGAAGCGAGCTGTCGTCGACGACGGTCTGGGTCCAGTTCGGCTGGCCTTTATGCTTGGCGAGCAGATCAGCGAGCTTCCAGATGGGTTGGTTGGGCGCGACCCAGGCATTGGGCTGCACGGGCAGCGGCGCCCAAGCAACGGTTTCGCGCTGCTGAGCGCGCAAGACGGAGAACAACCCGAAGGCCACGACCGCCAGGACCGTAATTTGCTTAAGGAAACGCATATTTATATCCCCGATTACAATATCATCTCGCCGTGATACTGTCATTGGGATGTACCTCCGGGCCTGTTGCGTAGTGCTGCTGAGCGGACTGGCGATGTTCGGCCAGGCGCGGGATTACGGGCGTTCGATGGTGATCACGCAGCAGGGAATCGCGGCGACCAGCCAGACGTTGGCTTCGCAGGCTGGCGCTCAGATCTTGGCGAAGGGAGGCTCGGCCGTGGATGCAGCGATCGCCGCGAACGCCGTGCTGGGCGTGGTGGAACCGATGATGGACGGCATCGGCGGTGACCTGTTCGTAATCTATTGGGACGCTAAAGCCGGGAAGCTGACGGGACTGAATTCTTCCGGTCCGGCGCCCAAGGGACTGAGCGCCGATTTCCTGACGCGGCAGGGGTTCCAGACGATCCCGGTCGGAATCCACAGCGTCACCGTGCCGGGGGCGGTCGATGGGTGGGCCAAGATGCATGAGCGCTTCGGCAAGCTGCCATGGAAGGATCTGTTCCAGGCTGCGATCGCGTACGCCGAAGAAGGTTTCCCGGTGACTGAGGATGCCCAACGTTACTGGTCCGGATCGGTCGCAGCATTGCGCGCCCAGCCGGAAACTGCCCGTGTGTTCTTGCCTGGCGGGCGTGCGCCGCGGGTTGGTGAAATCTTTCGCAATCCGGAAATGGCTCGCGCGCTGCGCGTAATAGCGGAAAAGGGCCGCGACGCATTCTATAAAGGCGAGATCGCTAGCGCGATTCTCAAGACCTCGCGGAGCTTGGGCGGAACCATGACGGCGGAGGACCTTTCCGCATTTTCAGCCGAGTGGGTGGAGCCGATCTCATCGGAATACCGCGGATGGCGCGTGTACGAGCTACCCCCGAACAGCCAGGGTATCGCTGCGCTGGAGATGCTGAACATCATGGAAACTCTGCCCGTTGGCAAGGCTGGCCCGTACACAAGTGACGAGTTGCATCGGCGGATCGAGTCCATGAAGCTGGCTTATTCCGATCTCCGGTACAACGGCGATCCGCGATTCGCCGATATTCCCGTACGCGGACTTTTGGCGAAAGACTACGCGCGCAAGCGGGCCGCGGCAATTGACCCGAAGAAGGCCAACTGCACGGTAGGGGCCGGCGCGCCAACGTTCGGCGAGACTACTTACCTCACAACCGTAGACAAAGATGGAAACATCGCGAGTTGGATCCAGAGCCTGTACGATTATTTCGGCTCCGGCGTGACAGTCGACGGCTTGGGTTTCTTGCTGCACGATCGAGGCCAGAATTTTACGCTGACACGCGGGAGTCCGAACGTGTTGGCGGGCGGTAAGCGTCCTTCGCACACCATCATTCCCGGCTTCATGGAAAACGGCGATCAGCACATCGGGTTCGGCATCATGGGCGGGTCCAATCAAGCCATGGCGCACGCGCAATTTGTTTCGAACGTGGTCGACTACGGCATGAACGTGCAGCAGGCGATGGAAGCAGCGCGGTTCCGCAAGAATGGCGCGCCGGGTTGCGACGTTCGGATCGAGGGGCGAGTGCCTGCCCCGGTGATCCAGGAGCTGAACCAACGGGGTCATCAGGTGCAAGTCGTTCGCGAGTACGATTCGGCCACCACTGGGCGCGGGCAGGCGATTTTGTACAACTCGACCACTAAGACCAAGTTCGGTGCATCGGATCCAAGGGCGGACGGGGCGGCAGTGCCGGAGCCGATTCGGTAAGGCCAGATAAGAGGGACAGCCAGCGGATTCATCGAAATCGGAGGCAGCCCCCTGGGTACAATAAAGAATCAATGCGCGTAGCTCTGGCGCAGATCAATCCTACCGTTGGGGATTTCCACGGAAACGTAGACCGGATGACGCGTGCGGTCCGCGATGCGGGCGCTCGCGGGGCCGAAGTGGTTGTTTTCCCGGAGCTTTCGCTGACCGGCTATCCACCGCGCGACCTGGTCGAAAAACCAAGTTTTCTGGATCGCAACGAGCTTGAGCTGGAGCGATTCGCCAAGGGAATCGCGGACCTGGACGTGACCACGATCTGTGGCTATGTGGGCCGTTCTGAATCCGAGGTCGGCAAACGAGCGCTGAACAGCGCGGCGGTGGTGGAACGCGGCCAGATCGTGTTCCGGCAGCATAAGATGCTACTGCCGACGTACGACGTGTTCGACGAGGCTCGCTATTTTCGGCCGTCGGAGCGCGAGGAGCTGTGCACGCTACGTGGCCAGCCGGTGGCCCTGACGATTTGCGAAGACGCGTGGAACGATCGCGATTACTGGAAGCAGCGGCTGTACCAGCGCGATCCGGTGGAGGAGCTGTTCACCGCCGGCGCCCAGGCCATGATCTGCATCAATGCCTCGCCGTACCACATGAGCAAGCGCCAAATCCGGCGGGGCGTATACCGGTCGGCGGCGCGCCGCTACTCGAAACCCGTGGTTTATGTGAACCAGGTGGGCGGCAACGACCAACTGGTGTTCGACGGATCGAGCTTCGCCATGAACGCGGCGGGCGAGGTGATCGCCTCGGCCCGGTCTTTTGAAGAGGATCTGGTGATGGTGGATCTGGAGACCGGAACCGGCGATCAACACGAGGATTTTTCGGACGAATGCGAAGCGGTCTACCAGGCGCTGGTGCTGGGAACGCGCGACTACATCCGAAAATGCGGGTTTTCGCGGGTGCTGATCGGACTCTCGGGAGGCATCGATTCTTCGCTGACGGCTGCGATTGCCGTGGAAGCGGTAGGACGCGAGAACGTGACGGGTGTGGCGATGCCCGGACCGTATTCCTCGGATCACAGCCTTCGGGACGCCCGCGAGATGGCGGCGAAGCTGGGCATCCGCTGCGAGATGGCAACCATTACGCCGGCCTACGAGCAGGTGCTTCAGGAGCTGAAGCCTCTATTCGGCGGTCGTGCGGCGGACACAACCGAGGAAAACATTCAATCCAGATTGCGCGGCCTGACGCTGATGGCTCTTTCGAATAAAACCGGCGCGCTGGTCCTGACGACGGGCAATAAGAGCGAAATCGCAGTGGGCTACTGCACTCTGTATGGAGATATGTGCGGCGGCCTGGCTGTGATCTCAGACGTCCCGAAGACCATGGTGTATTCGCTATCGCGGATCGCGAACCGGCGGCTGGGGAACGCCATTCCCGAGAGCGTGTTCACGAAGCCGCCCTCGGCCGAGCTTCGTCCCGACCAAAAAGATAGCGATTCGCTGCCGGAATACGAGGTACTCGATCAAATCCTGGAAAACTATATTGAGCACAACGCGACATCGCAGCAGATCGCCGAAAAGCTGGCACTGCCGCTGGATTCGGTGCGGGAGATTGTGAACAAGGTGGATCGCAACGAGTACAAGCGGCAGCAGGCGGCGCCGGGGCTGAAGGTGACCACCAAAGCGTTCGGAATCGGGCGGCGGTTTCCCATCGCGCAAAGGTATTCGGAATGAAGGTGCTTTCAGCACTTGTTTTAGCACTAGCGTTGTCCGGACAGACATTGCCAGTGAATTGGCGTGTCCAGCCCGCGGGGACGCAGGTGGCACTCGATTCGCTGCCCTTGAGCGCCGCGGTGTCGCCGGATGGCAAATTTTTGCTGGCGCTGAACGCCGGCAGCCGGCCTTCGATCAGCGTGATCGAGACGGCGGGGATGAAAGAGACGGCCCGCGTCGCCGTCGCGGACGCGGGATTGGGATTGGCGTTTTCGCCCGACGGGCGGCGCGTATATGCGGGCGGCGGATCGCGAAACGCGGTGCTGGAGTTCACGTTCTCTCCCGCGGGCGAGCTGAAAGCCTCGCGCGAAATTTCCGTGGGGCAACCTGCGTCACAAGTTGCGACGACGAATTTTATTGGGGACGTGGCGGTCTCGCCGGACGGGCGGTTGGTTCTCGCGGTCGATCTCTTCCATGACCGCGTGCTGGCGATCAGCGCGCAATCAGGCCAGATCACCGGCACATTCAAGACGGGACGGCGACCCTACCGTATTCTGTTTCATCCCGACGGGCAGTCGTACTTCGTTTCGAGTTGGGCCGATGCCTCCGTGTACGAATACAGCCTGCCGTCAGGCACCGAGATGGCGCGCGCCCGTGTGGGTGCGCATCCCACGGATCTGATTTTGAGCAATCGCAAAATTCCCGACGAGCAGAACAAGTGGCAGTATCGGCTGTTCGTGGCCGCAGCGAACACCAATGACGTGTTCGTGGTGGGTGTGAGCGAAGGCAAAGAGCTGACGGTGCTCGAAACACTGAACGCCGGATTCAGCGCGCTGGCGCCCGCGGGTATGACGCCGAGCAGCGTGGCGCTGAGCGCCGATCAGACCCGGCTATTCATCGCCTGTTCCGATGCGAACGCAGTGGCCGTAGCGGACATCTCGGAATCACGCAGCCGCCTGGCTGGATTTATCCCGGCAGGCGCGTACCCGACCGCTGTGCGCGTTGTGACTGGAGGACGACTCGCGGTTCTGAACGGCCACAGCGGCAATCTAACGGTGATCGACCCTCCCACTGACGATATGCTGCAGGAATACACGCGTATGGCGATGGCGCTCACGCCGTATCGCGAGTCGTTTTCGGATTCCCTGCCCGAGCAGCGCTCGTCGATCGAGCACGTGATCTACATATTGATGGATGGAGTATCGGGTCCAAACGCCGCCAAGCTTGCGCGCGAGTTCGTGCGACTGGAAAATTTCCATCCGGCCGGCGATACACCCCCTGCCGCTCTCAACTGGGCTCTAGCGGCCATTGCACCGGACTTTACAGAGAGATTAGCGCCGAGTTTTGCGGCGGGACGCTTGCGCTACAACGGATTTGAAGGCGGCGAGCCTGCCAACCTGCCTCCCGCCGGCTATCTGTGGAGCAACGCATTATCGGCGGGCTTATCTGTGCGCAACTATGGTCTGTTCGTCGAGAACAAGCCGACGGCGGGCGCGGACGGAGTGCAAGTGGCGCGGGTCAAGGATCCTTCGCTGCAGGGCATCACCAATATGAAGTACCGCGACCCGGATCCGCAGGCCTTTCTTGACGATCTGAAGCAATTCGAAGCTCCTTCTGGGACGACCTCGGGCGGAACCATGCCGAATCTGATCATCGTTCGACTGAGCCGCGATGCCGCGCTCGGTCGCATCGTGGACGCTGTATCGAAAAGCCGATTCTGGCCGCAGACCGTGATCTTCGCGATGGACTCATCCGCACAAAAGCCCGCGCTCCTGGCGCTGTCGCCTTACACGCGCAGGGCAGCGGCAGATCCGACGCCCTATGACCAGTTGTCCGTGCTGCGCACTATCGAACTGATTCTTAATTTACGACCTATGACTGTCTTTGATTTTTCCGCTCGTTCGCTGGCGGCCGCGTTCGTGTCCACGCCGAACAACGCTCCCTATTCCTCGGAGCAACCCAACTAGTGACCTCACTTTGTTTCCTATGGCACATGCACCAGCCGTTCTACAAGGATCTGTGGACCGGCCAGTATAAGCTTCCGTGGACGCGGCTGCACGCCTTGAAGGATTACGCCGGGATGGTGCGGGTGCTGGACGAATTTCCGCGCGTGCGGCAGACGTTCAACCTGGTACCGTCGATGGTGGTCCAGATCGCGGAATATGCTGCCGGGACGGCTTCGGATCCGTTTTTCGATTGCGCGGCCATGCCCGCGGAGGCGCTGACTGAGGCCCAGCGAACCTTCGTGCTGCGATATTTCTTTCAGGCCAACGTAGAGAGAATCATCGGCCGCTATCCGCGCTATCTGGAGTTATATTATCGGCGGAACGATCCGATGTCGATTCAGGATCTCCGCGATTTGCAGGTTCTGAGCCAGCTCGCGTGGTTCGATGAAGACGTGCTGGCGCAGGACAAAGAGATACAGGAGCTGATCCGCAAAGGGCGCGATTATACGCTGGCCGATCAGGAGCGGATGGTGCGCAAACAGCGCGAGGCGCTGGCGGCCGTTCTGCCGGTATACAGGGACTTCGCGGCGCGCGGCCAGATCGAGATTTCGACCACGCCTTTCTACCATCCGATTCTGCCGCTGCTGTGCGATTCCGACATCGCCGCAGTCTCGCATCCGGGCGTGAACCTGCCGCAACGATTCCAGTATCCGCAGGACGCGCTCACGCAACTCGAACGCGCACGATCGTACATGCGGGACACGTTGGGCGTGACGCCCGCGGGATTGTGGCCTTCAGAAGGCTCCGTTTCAGACGAGGCTCTGGCCATGGCCGCCGGCTGCGGCTTTACGTGGGCCGCCAGCGATAACGGCGTGTTGTCGCGGACGCTGAACAAACCGGCGGGTTGTGAGGAGACTTATCAGCCTTATCTGTGGAAACAAGACGGACGCGATATAAGTCTGCTGTTCCGCGATCACTACCTTAGCGACCTGATCGGATTCGAATATTCCCGCATGGGTGCGGAAGAGGCGGCGAAGCATTTTCTTTCGCGGATTCGTGAAAACACCGGCGGAAAAGACGTGATGGTGCCCATCATTCTCGATGGCGAAAACGCCTGGGAATGGTATGAAGCGAACGGCCGCCCCTTTCTGCGCGCGTTGTACCGGCACATTTCCGAAGATCCGCACCTGGAAGCCACCACGGTTTCGAAGGCGTTGGCGCGCTATGATACAAAACCGCTTCACCACGTGGCTCCGGGATCGTGGATCAACGCGAATTTCGATATCTGGATTGGGGCGGACGAGGACAATCGGGCCTGGAATCTGCTGCTGGACGCGCGGCGCGTTTACGACGAACACGCGGAGCAGACCATGGCAACCCCGCGACTGCTGGCTTATGAGGAACTGCTGATTGCAGAGGGAAGCGACTGGTGCTGGTGGTACGGACCGGAGCACGGCTCGGAGAATCGTCCGGAATTCGACCAGCTGTACCGGGATCACCTGTCCAATGTCTATCGGGCGCTTGGTCTCGATCCGCCCGGGGTATTGTCGAGCCCCATTCTGCAAACACAGGAAGGCGAGGTGCACGAACCTCCGTCGAATTCTATTGATGTGACGCTCGACGGCGAAGTGACCTCCGCTTTTGAGTGGATGGGCGCGGGACATTACCGGCCGGATTCACGGTCGGGCGCGATGCATGGCGGCCAGGCAGTCGCGCGCGAAATGTTCTATGGGAGCAACGGGACGGAGCTGTTCGTGAGGCTCGATACAGTGGGCACCGGGAAGCTCGGTATCGAATTCGAGACCGGTCCGGCGAAAGCGCGCGTGGTAGCCGGGCGGATCGTGGAAATGGAGGCGCCGCGGAAAGGCGACCGGTTCCGGGTTACCGTCAAGCGTGACGGGCTGCCAACCATGACGCTGCCTGCGGAAGGGTGGATCGAGTTCAAGCAGACCGGCGGTTTTTAACTAGATGAACGCGGTCGTTTTGATCCCCGACACATCGAAGCGTTTGCGGCAGCGCATGTTCTTGCACATGGCTTTATCGTCCAGCAGGACCATGTAGCTCATGAACTTGGCGAACTTGGCGCGATCGCGCTCGTCGGCGCCGCCGGGCAGGCGGTCGATTTTCTTGCGCACCAGCCACCCCAGCTCATAGGTGTCCGCGGTCCGGCAGAATGGACAGTTCAAGGTCGCGGGCTTGATCGTTTTTGATTCTTTGTAAAAGGCTTTTTCTTCCATATTCCTTAGTGAGCGGGCGGAAGGGTCCGTCGCAGCCTTACTATGATACAGCGCGTAAACTAGAGGACGTATCCACGTGCTCCCTGAAAGTGAATTCGACGATCTGGTAGCGCGCGCGCTGCGGCGCATCCCGCCGCGCTTCCGTAAGCATCTTCGCAACGTAGCCGTAATTGTCGAAGGTGAGCCACCTCGCCCCGGCCTGCTCGGCTTGTATCAGGGCCATCCGCTGACCACGCGCAGCGTGGGCCACAGTTTCACCATGCCCGACCGGATCACCATTTACCAGGGTCCGCACGAGCGGATGGCGCGGAATCCGGAGGAACTGGAGCAGATGGTGGCGGATACCGTGTGGCACGAGATCGCACATTATTTCGGCATGGACGAGGCGCGTGTGAGACGGGCGGAGAGAAAGCGCGGCGTAAGGTGATTCGCTGTTACATTACGGATCGTCGAACGCTAGTTTCCGGTTCTCTGCTTGACGCGATCGCCGGGAGTCTTGCTGCTGGTGTCACATGGATCCAAATTCGCGAAAAAGATCTGAGCGGACGCGCGTTATTCGAGCTGTTGGAGGCGGCGGGCAAGCTGCCGAATGCTCATCGCTCGAAGATCCTGGTCAACGGCCGCGTGGACGTAGCGCTGGCCGCCGGAGCCGATGGCGCGCATCTGCCCGCGAATTCGCCGCCGCCCCGCTGCTGGCGTGCGCTCGCGCCCGCCGGTTTCCTGATTGGCGTGTCGTGCCACTCGGTGGATGACGTCCGTCAAGCCGAGGCGGAAGGCGCCGATTATGCGCTATTCGGGCCGGTGTTCGCGCCGCTGTCGAAACCCGTGGGCCTGGAGCCGAGAGGGATTGAAACGTTGGCGCATGCGGCAGCCGTGGTGCGGATTCCGGTGCTCGCGCTAGGTGGCGTTACGGCCGAGAACACCCCAGCGTGCATCGCCGCAGGCGCGGCAGGCATCGCGGGAATCTCGCTTTTTCAGGGTGCAGCCGCGACCGGAGCTTTGCGGGCTTGGTAAAATTCGATTCGTGACAGGAACTGCGACGAAGCAAGCGTATTCGCGAGCGGAGACGCGGCGTCTTCTCAAGATCACCGAGCGCCAACTCAAGAGCTGGGAGACCCAAAAGCTGGTCCCGGCTTCCGAAATATACGGATTCAAAGAACTGCTGGCGCTGCGAACGCTGGTGAAGCTCCGCGCCAGCCGCGTGGCCTCCACTCAAATCCGGCGCGCGCTGACCGCGCTTGGCGACAAGCTGCGCGGCATCCATGATCCTCTTACCCAACTGAAGATCTACGCCGATGGAAAACGCATCCGCGTGGATATCGACGGCCGCGCCATGGAGGCTGTATCCGGCCAGCTACTGCTGAATTTTGATCAGGTGGAGCTGAAGCGCCTGCTGGAATTCCGCACCCCTGAGCACCTCAGCGCTGACCGGACCCGCCGCGCTGCCGCCGAGCACTGGTTCCAGCGAGGTCTGGAATTGGAGCAGACCGGCGCGCCGCTTCCGGAAGTCATGGAGGCCTATCAGAAAGCAGTGGAGCTGGATCCGACTTCAGCCGGAGCGCTGGTGAACCTGGGAACCATCCAGTTCAACGCGCGCAACTGGAAGGAGGCGGAGCGTTATTATCTGGAGGCTCTGCAGGCTGATCCGCTGTACGCGCTCGCACACTTCGATCTGGCGAATTTATACGATGAGCGGGGCGATCGCATCCGTGCCCTGGAACATTACCAGGCCGCGCTGAAAATTTCGCCCAGCTATGCCGACGCGCATTACAACCTGGCACTGCTGTTTCAGGGATCGAACCAGCCCATGAAGGCGGTACGGCACTGGACCGAATACCTGAAGCTCGATCCTTCGAGCCACTGGTCGAGCATCGCCCGACGGGAGCTGGCGAAGCTCCGTAAGGCTGCTGTGGTCCCCACGTCAAAGACCTTGTAGGAAGGGATTGCGCTCTTTCTCGCGTCCGATGGTGGTGTTCGGCCCATGGCCTGGAATCACCACTGCGGCCTCCGGAAGCGCCAGCAGCTTCTCGTGAATGGAGCGGAGAATCTGGCGCGAATCGCCGCCGGGCAGGTCCGTACGCCCGATACTGTCGCGGAACAGCGTATCGCCGGCAATCAGCTTGTTCTCGGCCGGAATCCAGATCGAAATGCTGCCCTGAGTGTGCCCGGGCGTGTGAATTATATGGAACTCGGCTTCGCCCAAGGCGAGCCGATCGCCCTCGCGCGCTTCATTGTCGATCTCGGTCCGCGAGGGGGGCCGTATTCCCAGCCAGGAGGCCTGGGTATCCAAATGGGCATAGAGTTCGGCGTCGTTCTGGTTCATGTAGACTGGCGCGCCAGTGAGCGCCTTCAGCTTGGCCGCGCCGCCGATGTGGTCGATATGGGCATGCGTGATTACGATCGCCTTCACCTTGAGCCCGTGCCGGTCCAGCAGCTCGGTAATGTTCGCGATATCATCGCCCGGGTCGACGACTATCGCCTCGCGGGACTGCTCGTCACCGAAGATCGAGCAGTTGCATTGCAGCATTCCAACTGGCAGAATCTCGTGAATCACACCCCGATTGTATCGTTGGGGCGAATTGTATACTCGGGGTATGGATGTGGCGCGTCTGGCCGGGTATAAGCCGATGGGCTACGTTCCAATCGGTAGAATCCTTGTTGCCAGACGTCAGGAAATTGTGAGCAATCGGGCACTCCCGGCGCACTACTCTGCATGGCTTGCCAACAGACCGCGCGCAGGACTGCTCATGCCCGCAGCTTTTGCATTCGGCGCCGAATGGATGTTTTTCGCGTGAGTACCCTAACCAAAACGGACGGATATACTGCTCTGCGCGAACATGCGGCGTGGCTGGACCTGTCCGGCCGCGGCAAGATTCGCGCTACCGGCGAAGATCGGGGCCGGCTGCTGCACGCGATGACCACCAACCAGGTGGAAACGCTAAAACCGGGCCAGGGCTGCTACGCTTTTTTCCTGAGCGCTCAGGGCCGCATCCTGGCGGACGTGAACCTGCTCTGCTTCGAGGATCATTTTCTGCTGGACACCGAGCCCGAAACGCGGACCAAAGTTTACGAACACCTGGACCGCTACATCATCGCCGACGACGTTTCCTTGCAGGATCAAACCGGCCAGGTCGCCACTCTCGCGATCGAAGGACCGGAGGCGGGCGCGGCATTGGCAAAGCTCGGCGCGCCGCAGCCTACGGAACCCTATTCATCCGCACCTTGGAGTTACGGAACCGTTGCCCGTCTGGATACCACCGGGAAGGGCGGGTTTTTCCTCATGATCCCGATGGAAGAAAAACAGGCGGTGGCTTCGCAGCTCACCGGAGCCGGGTTTCCTCCGGCGACCGGCGAAGAGGCCCGCATCGTGCGCATCGAAAGCGGCCGGCCGCGCTATGGCGAGGAGATCACCGAACGCTACCTGGTCCAGGAGACGAACCAGCTTCGCGCCGTGCATTTCAGCAAGGGCTGCTATCTGGGCCAGGAAATCGTCGAACGAGTTCGCAGCCGCGCGCAAATCCATCGCGTGCTGCGGCGCCTGGAACTCGACGCCAGCGAGCCGCCTGCCGCGCGGACCAAGCTCAAGTCCGCGGGCGCGGATGCGGCCGAAATTGCGAGCGCCGTTTTTTCACCGGCACTCGGCAAGACCGTCGCGCTGGCGTATGTGCGTACGCAGTTTGCGGAGCCGGGGACGACGATAGAGCTGGACGGAACCGCAGGACGCGTGCTTTAGTCTAGCGTGACGCTCGTTGAGGCGTCTCGGCTTCCACAGGGAACTCGAATACCTCCGCCGCCGCGTTCACAATCAGCTTTCCCGAGCCGAGTGGCTTCCCCCCGCTGGGATAAAACACCGCGCCATCGGTGGATTGTCCGGGCGCGAGCTTGGTGGTGACCAGCGCGATCGCCGATGCCGCCGCCGCGGCTTTCAGCTTAGTGGAACCGATTGCCAGGTAGTCCTGCCGCCGCTCCTCGTAACCGTTGGTGGAGTGTACCTGCGAGTTGCCGAACAGCGCAGCTTCGTAGGCCGAGATCAGCCGCCCGACATCGCCCCGGCTGGCGTGATCCAGCAGTTGCTTGACGACGCTTCCGGCCGACACCGCTTGAATGCGCTGGCCGCCGTCACGCTCGAACCGAAAATCTTCCGGTCTGAAGCTCCAGGACGTGGGCGAGCCATTGGAGATCGCCACCTGCAGAATCGTGTAGCCCAGGACTTTGGTCGGAAGCGGGGCGAACATGATGGTCACGCCGCCGCGCGTAAGTGCTTTGTACTTCAAGCCCCCGGATTCAAAATCCAGGACTTGGGCGCGCAACCTTGCACTGGAAAGCGTCGCCAGGAACAAGAGCGCCAACACGCGCAGCGGGCTTCGCGATCCCATACAACTACCATGATAAGCCGAGGACGGCTGCGACAACGAATTAATCCTTTTTGGGCTTCCGCATCAGCAAGATCAGTGGAATCATCAACAGGAACATCGCCGTGATCAGCCAGAAGATATCCAGGAACGCCCGCATCGCGGCTTGCTGCTGCACCACCCCGAACATGGCTCCGTACGCGCGCTGCTCCGCTAAACCGGGTCCCGAGCCTGCTCCCAGGAACATGGATCTCAGGGAACTCACCCATTGTTGCGTCGTCGGATCGCCTTGGGCCACGTGTGCGCCCAGAATGTTGATGTATTTCTGCTGATAGCGGGTGTTGAGCGTGGTTATAATCGCTATCCCCACGGCTCCGCCCATATTACGCATCAGGTTGAAGAGACTGGTCGCGTTCCCCATGCTCTCGCGCGGCACCCGGCCCATGGAGATAGTCGTCAGCGGCACGAAGATCAGTCCTAGGCCAAAACCCTGTATGAACTGCGGCCAGAACAGGTCCCAGTAGCCGGCATTCAGGTTCATCTGCGCGAACTGCCAGGTGGAAGCCGCACCCAGCAGTAGTCCGGTCGCCAGCAGCTTGCGCGGGTCGAAGCGCGGCAGGATCACGCCCACCAGGGGCATGGCGATCATCGATCCCAAGCCGCGCGGAGCCATGGTCAGCCCGGCTTGTATAGCCGGATATCCCATCAGCGTCTGGAGCCAAATGGGGAGCAGCACGATGCTGCCGTACAGAACGAATCCCAGTACCGCCATGAGGAACACGCCGGTGCTGTAGCTGGCCACTTTGAAGACGCGGAGGTCCACCACAGGGTGCTCGGCCCGCAGTTCCCGAATCAGGAACAAAATGAGGAACACGCCGGCCGTTACCAGCAATCCCACGATGTAGGGCGAGTTGAACCAGTCCATCTGCTGCCCTTTATCGAACGCCAGCTGCAACGACGCGATCCACACGGCCAGCATCCCGATGCCCCAATAATCGATACTCCTGCCTTCGTCGCGCCGGATGTAGGAAGGATCGAACACGAACCACTGCACCATCAGAATCGACAGAATACCGACAGGCAGGTTGATGTAGAAGACCCAGCGCCAGCTATAGCTGTCAGTGAGCCAGCCGCCCAGCACCGGACCCAGCACCGGCGCGGTGACGATTCCCAGGCCCCAGAAGCCCATCGCCTTGCCGCGGCCTTCGGGAGGGAACGCTTCGAGCAGGACGGCCTGCGAGAGAGGCTGCAGTGCGCCGCCGCACAGCCCTTGAATCACGCGAAAGATCACCAGCAGCGGCAGCGAAGGCGCCGCGCCGCACAAGAAGGACGACACCGTGAATCCCGTCACGCTGGCCATCAGCAGGCGCTTGCGGCCGAAGTGGTTCGCGAGCCATCCGGTCATCGGCAGGACGATAGCGTTCGCCACCAGGTACGACGTCAGCACCCAGGTGGCTTCCTCAATGGTGGCCGAGAGATTTCCGGCGATGTGGGGAAGCGATACGTTGACGACGGTGGTGTCCAGCACCTCCATGAAGGTGCAGAGCATCACGGAGAAGGCGACAATCCAGGGATTTACGTGACGCTCAGACACCGCTGTCTTAAGAGTAGCGCTTCAGGTCAGATTATCGCCGTCAAGCTAACGCTCGTTTGACGACTCCGCGAAACAGCCCCATCAACAGCAGCACCAGGCCGAACGTACAGACGATGGTCGCACCGGTGGGCAGGTCGATTTTCAGTGAGAGATATACACCTAGCACCGATACCAGCGTTCCCATGGTCCAGCCGATCGCCAACCGGGGGCCGATGTTTTCGGCATAGAGCATCGCGCCGACGGAAGGAACGATCAGGTAACAAAACACCAGCAGCACCCCGGCGATCGCAACCGAGGAAGTCACCACGAATCCGAACGAAGCGTAAAAGAGGAAATCCCACCAGCGCACGGACAGTCCTTGCTTTTCGGCTTCCTGGGGATGCATCGAAATCAGCAGGAATTTTTTCCGCAGCAGGAAGTGGAATAATCCGATCCCGCCGTAGAGCAGCGCCGTCTTTCGAACTTCAGCCCAGGAGACCGTCAGGATGTTGCCCACCAGCATTTCTTTCAGGTGCTCAGTCTGCGCAGTGGATTTGCTCATGGCAAGAATCGCCGCCGCCGAAGCCACCGCATAGCAGATTCCGATGATCGCTTCCTGTGGGATCTTGACCTTGTGCGATCGCACCGACGAAAAGACCGCAGCGCCCAGGAACGCGAACGTGAGGCTCATCCAATATGCACCCGTGCCGTGCGGATCGAAACCGGCCAACACGGCGACGGTGGTGCCGAATGCAGCGATCTGAGCCAGTGACAGATCTACGAAGATGACGCCGCGCTCCACCACGTGAACGCCCAGATAGGCATGGATGCCGGTCAGGATCAGGCTCGCCACGAAGGGAGCCGCCAGGAAGGCCAGGATGTCCATGCTATTTGTACTTTCCGAACGCTGTGGTCAGCAAGTTGATGTCGTAATCGAACAACTGGAAGTACGTCTGGACCTGTTTTTCACCGCCCACCGACGGCAGCAGCACCAGCGCGGTCCCACCGACCTGTTGCGCGATTGAATTGGGCGTACGCATATCGAAATAAGGCTCCACCAGGATGAGCTTGATGTTCTCCTGCTTCATCCGGTTGATCACTTCCAGAGTATGGCTGGGCGTCGGCGGAATGCCCGGCTTGGGCTCGACGTAATCCACCACGTTCAATCCGAAGCGCTTTGAAAAGTTCGGGAAGGAACGATGGTACGTGATCACTTTCCTGCCCTTGTATGGCGCCATCTGCGCGTCCCAGCGCTTTTCGGCTTCGGTCAGGCGCTGCTCGAAATCCTTCAGGTGCTGATCGAAATACGCCGCGTCGGCCGGCTGCATCTCGGAGAATTTATCTTTCATCGCGCGGGCAATGCGGCGGCCGTTTTCCGGATCGAGCCAGTAGTGGGGATTTCCGAGCGGGTGCACATCGCCTTCGGCTCGCGTGATCACGCCGGTTGGAACTTCCAGGATTTCGCAGAACGTCGACAGATCGAGATAGCCCCTGGAGCCCACTTGGATCTTCGAATTGCCGCTCTGGTTGATCAACGGGGGGAGCCAGCCGATCTCCAGTTGCAGCCCGACCACCGCCAGCAGATCGGCCTTCTGAAGCTTGAGCAGGAAACTCGGTTTCGGCTCAACGAAGTGCGGGTCCTGATAACCCTTGGCAATGGAATCGATGGAGATATGGTCACCGCCGATCTCGCGGCCGATCGCGGCCAAGTCTTCGGTCGATGTGACCACGTTGAGTTTCGACGCGGCCGGACACATTCCTGCCAGCAGTCCCGCGACAATCAGGATTCTACGAATAGACATCATGAGCTCCTAAAACGGATGCGCTCCATGCGCTCCGATCGAGAATATGAACTGGAACAGAATCTCGTTGGCGGTCAGCGCTTCCGCATACCGCGTGCGGCGATACTGGCCGCGCACCTGGCTGAACTCGCTCGGCCAGTAGGTCAACACTGCGGAGCCACCGGTGTCACGATCCAAGGCATTAAGCGCGCGCTCGGACCAGTCAAATCGGGCGCCCGCAAACCACCGCCGCGCGAACTGGTACTCGGCGGAAACAAAGTAGCCGAACGGAGTCTGCCGCGTGAACACCGGCGACCCCGCCACCAGATTCGTTTCGTTGCGATCCCAAATGAACTCCGCCCTTCCGGTGAAGGAATGATAAATCGACCGCCGCAGGGGCTTCCAGCGCAGCGTTGCGTCGATGCCGTAAAGCTGGCTGAACAAGCCAGGCGCCACCGGCGACGCGCCCCGAGCGTAAGAGACTCCGATATCCACGTTGGTGGATTCGGAAATATCCCGGTAGCCGCGCAGATGACCCACAGTGCTCAGGTTGTTGGCTCGCCAGGAGTGGAAGACGTTGTCGGAATCGCCGCGAAACACCTGCGCGGTTCCCTCCACGAATAGACCGCCCGGCGCCGGCAAGATTCGGGATAGCGACAGGCCTGCATCGTTGATGCCGTCCTCGCCACCGACCAGATTCTGCGTGACGAGAGGACGATCCACCCAGGGCAGCACGTGATTGTGGAGCGTGTTCACCTTGCCGAAGGCAGCGCGCATTTTGCCGGCGCGGAGATCCAGATGGCCGGGCAGCGCTGGAAACGTAAGATATCCCTCCTCGAGAGTGACGTTGTGCTCGCCGAAACTGAGAAAGAAATCCGCGCGTGAGTACGGATCGAGAATTGCCTGAAACGCCACTTCGCTCTCATGCATTTCAAAAGCGGGACTCGGCACCACCGGGTTCTTGCCGCCGGTGCCGATGAAGTCGCCGATCACGGCGATGTCGGGGTTGAATACCTTCGACGCTGCAGCTTGTGAACCTCCGTAGACAGGGAGGGTTCCTCCGGCCGCCACCGCCGCTGCCGGAGCCTGAGCCGTGGGGGCAACCGGGACCCCGGCCTCAGGGGCAGCTTTTTGCCCCTTTAGATCCGCAACTTCAGCCTCCAGCGCTTTTATCCGATCTTCCATGGTTTTAAGGCGCTCCAGCACTGCGTTGTCTTGAGCGTGCGCAGCACCCACTAACATACTGACGGCCGCGCACAGATGTAGGTGTCGTCTCATCCAAAGTCCTCAGGATCTATTATTTGTGCGGAAACCCATGAAAGGCTAAATCAAACCGCTGAGCGGGACATTTATGGGTATGAGCGGGACACCCTGCGCCAGCTACCAGCGCGCCTGCTCACGGATCGCGCTCGCCAGACGCTTGCTGACCACGGCCTCGAAGCCGTTCGACATCTTCAGGAGCCAGCGCCGGCTGGAGAGCGGGGAAATCTTGCGGATGTGGTCGGTGTTGATCAGCGTGCCGCGATGGATACGGCGGAAACGCGGGCGCTCGAGTTTTTCTTCCAGTGCTTTGAGCGAGTGGTCCGAGAGATACCGTGGGCCGGTGGTAATAATGTGCACCAGCTCGCCATCCGCCTGGAACGCGACGATCTCGGCTGGATCCAGCAAGTACAAATCCGTGCTGCGGCGCCCTACGATTTTCTTGGCACCCGGGGCAGCCGGCAGGCTCTTCAACTGTCGCCGGGCTTTCTCAATGGCCTTTTCCAGCCGTTCCCGGCGCACCGGCTTGAGCAGGTAATCGACCGCACCCACTTCGAAAGCCTCCACCGCGTGGCGCTCATAAGCGGTGACAAAAATAATCAGGGGTGTGTGCGCGCCGCGCAGGGAACGCACTACCGCCAACCCATCCAGTTCGGGCATTTGCTGATCGAGAAGAACCAGGTCCGGATCCAGGTCCAGGATCCGCTGCAGCGTCTCTTTGCCGGTGGACGCCTCGCCGGCAATCTCGAGCGACGGCATCGATTCGACATATTCGCGTAGGACCTGGCGTGCCACCGGCTCGTCGTCGGCGATGAGAACTTTCACCGCCACGCCTCAACCGGCCTGGGCGAGGCGGCCGGAATGCGAACGCTCACTTCCGAACCGGAGGCGCTGGACTCAATCGTAAGGCGTGCGTCGCCGCCGTAGCACAGCTCCAGTCGTCGCTCGACGTTTTCTAAACCCACACCGGTGCGGTTGGATTTGGAGAAGCCCGGACCGGTGTCGCGCACCGAGATAACGAGCGATCCGTTCGCATCGATGCCGGCATGGATCTGGATCAAGCCGCCGCCGGCCTGAGGCGCGATACCGTGCTTCACCGCGTTCTCCACCAGCGGCTGAATGGAGAGAATCGGGATCGGAACCACCTGGGCTTCCGGTGTCACGCTGATCTCGAGCTGAAGCTTATCGCCCAGCCGCAGGCGTTCCACGTCCAGATACGCTTTGACGATGTGCATCTCCTCTTCGAGAGGCACCAGCGTTTTCTTGGTTTCCAAAAAGTAGCGGAAAATGTCGGCCAGATTCAGAACCGTGTCGCGGGCGCCCCGGGCTTCGCGTGGAATGATCCCGTACAGCGTGTTCAGCGCGTTGAACAGGAAGTGTGGATGAATCTGTGATTGCAGGGCGCGCAGCTCGGCCTGCGCTACCAGCCGCCGCGTTTCGAGGTCGCGGTGCTGTTCCAACTGCTCGCCTATCACCGCGGCCGCCCGGCCCAGGGCCTGCAAATCTTCGCTCAAGTAGCGGCGCCCGCCCGTTCGTCGACCGAGCCGCACGTACAGCCATCCGCCCGAGCCGGTCCGCAAAGCCACCACCGCCTCCGCGCCCTGATCTTCCGGCTCCTCCGCTTTGGGGACGAACTCAGCCGGCGCGCCCATGAACTCGCCCAGGCGTGTCGCGGCGAGGGCCACGTATTCGTCCTCGCTGCGGATAGGAGTTTTCAGATCGCGCAGGAGAGCCTCTTCATTGGGCCGTCGAAAGATCAGCCGCGTGAGCGCGCGCTGGACGCCGCTGCGGGCCAATGCGAACAGGACCAGAACCAGGCACGCTCCGGCCATAAGCAGCGCTGTGTGAAACGGCGTATCGGCGGCCGGCAGAAGCCCCAGGCGCCAGGCCTCGACTGCTCCGAACACGAAGACGGCGGCCAGTAGTACGTTCGCCAGGAACCGAAAGAACGCGTCCAGCAGAACGAAGCGGTAATCCTGCAGCAGCACCAGCAAAGCCAGCGGAATGGCGGCGTGATGAAATGCCAACTCCTGCGACCAGATCTGCTGCGCGTGGCCGCTGCCCAGATGGACGAAAGACATCGCCAGCAGGAACAGCGACATGGTTCCCACCAGCCGGGAGGTAGTAGCGCGATCGTGCTCCTCGCGGTAAACGAACACCGCCGCGATCAGCGTAAGAACCCCGAATCCGAGCGTGATCGAGGTCAGAGCCCAGCGGTGATAGCTGGCGTTCTCTCGGAACAGCTCGGCGATGTGCAGCGCGGTCGCCAATGCGCTGAGCGCATAGCCGCCGCGGACCAGCGGACGGTAACGCCGCTCCAGACACAGGTCGAACAGGACTGCGGGCAGCAGGCTGAGCACGGAGAAGCCGATTGCGATGGTGATTCGGACGAACAACGTATCCGGCGAATCGCTGCCCAGCACGATCAGGGACGCCAGATTCCACACCAGCGCCAGCAGCGCCGCCAGCATGGATTTGACGCCTCCGCCCGGCCGCCGCGCCGCGCGGTCCCGCAGCAGCAGCACCAGAAAAATGCCGAAGATCAGCACGCCGGCCGAGTGCCCGAGCGTGTTGACCAGCAGGGACTCGTTCACGGTCCAATCATATCGAATGGGTATAATCGGCGATTGTCGGTCCGCGTTAAAACTGCTCTGTGGCTTACCTGGACGGCGATCGCCGTCGTAATGACCGCCGGGATCGTGCGCTGGCACGTCGAATATTTCCGCAGTCCGGGCCCGCAGTTCTATCGCGCAGCGATGATCGGACTGCCGCTGCTAGCGGCGGGGACGCTGGCTTGGGTCTGGCTGCGGACCAAATTTCTATGGCGCTTCGAGCTGGCGGCGATCGCCGCGATTCCGGTGGCTGCGGCACTGCTGCGCGAACCGCGTGCGACGCTGGTAGTCACAGCTCTCTTCGCAGCGTGCTACTGCGCCGGACGAGCCTTGTGCGAGCGATGCGGCTGGAGCACGGACGCGCCTGCCGCCGATCTGGTCTTCTCGACTGCGGCCGGATTTGCGCTGCTGAACACCGCGCTGTTCGCAAGCGGTCTTGCCAGGCTTTGGTATCCGTGGTTCTTCGCAGTGCTGCTGCTGGCGCCGCTCGTGATCTTTCGCCGGAATCTTGGGCGCTTACTCGCCACGCTGCAGGTGATCTACCGCCGATGGGGCGAGCTGAAGGATCTGCGTCACCCCGCCGCGGGGATTCTGATACCGTTCGCGGCGATTCTTTCCGTTTGTACCACCGTGCTTATGCTCGCTCCGACGCTGTCCTGGGACGCCATGAAGATGCACCTCCCGCTGGCACAATACTACCTGCAGGTTCATGCGCTCGAGCCGAAACCGGGCCTTGACTATTCGTTTTTCCCGCAAGCTGCCGAATCGATATTCGCCCTCGCCTGGGCGCTGGGAGGACAGGCCGCCGCCCAGTTAAGCGCGCCAGTGTTCTTTGCGTTATCGCTGCTGGCGCTTTGGATTTTGGCGCGCGATTGCGGCGCGGAGGCCGACGAGGCACTGGCTGGCGTAGTTCTTGCGGCCTCCCTGCCGGTGCTGCACTGGGCTGAATCGGTGCCGAAGAACGATGCCGCGCTCACTTTTTTCCTGCTCAGTTCGCTGATCGCTGCCGTGCGCTGGCGCGCCGAATCCGAATTCAAGTGGGCCCAAGCCGGAGTCCTGTTCCTGGCCTGCGCATTCGCGACCAAGGACGTGGCTTTCCTGGGCGCACTGCCCTTAGGTGGCGTCTTCCTCTACGCGGCTTGGCGACAGCCCCGACGCGCGCGGGCGTTCGCCTCCCTGGCCATGATCTTCGTGGTTGTCGCATTGATCTGGAACGTGCGGCGCTTCGCGCTCACCGGCAATCCGATTTTTCCACTAGCGCCGGGTCGAAGCATGGTCCCGGGCTGGCCGCCGGATCCGAGCCTCAGCGGAACCATCGTGCGCATGCTTCGGCTTCCCTGGGATCTGCACTTTCACGGACACGACTTTTCTGAAACCGTGCTGATCGCTCCGCTCGGAATCGCATTCGTTGTCTTCTGGCCCGTGTGGCTGCTGTCCGGCCGGCGTCTACGCAGTCAAGAACAACTATGTCTCTGGTTCGCGATCACTGCATTACTCCTCTGGGGATGGCTGAGTCCGCTGGTGCGCTACGCGGTCGCGCCGCTGGCGGTAATCGCGCTGCTAACGGGCGTAAGGTTCGCTCAGTTCGCGCGCGAGTCCCCTGGAATCATACGCGCCAGCCTGGCGGCGGCATGCCTATGGGTCGTGATACCGGCCGTCTGCGCAAGCATGATTGTCGAAATCAATGCGCCTCAGCTACGGTACTTCGCCGGCGCGATCGGCCGCGACGAGTACTTGAAAGAAGGCTTGGTCACGTATGCTTCGCTGGCCTGGCTGCGAGATCACACCGAGCCCTCCGAACGCATCCTGGGTTTGGAGAATTGCTCCGATGTGTACGCGCCCCACTTCCCGCGCTACCATTCTGTCTGCGTCTTCCGCCCTTGGACTTCGCCTGAAGTTGAGAATCAACTGCGGACAGCGTCTTTCGATTGGCTGCTGGCGCCTCCCGGCGACCAGGAAGCGACCTTGGCGGGAGCGCGCGCAACTCGACGTGTGGCGAAGGAAATTTATCGCGATCCGAACTTCGTAATCTATCGATTGATACGCGCCGGGAACTAATCTCTATTTGGACTTGACCGCGTGCCCGCCGAACTGCTGCCGCATGGCGGCCAGCATTCGTGCCCCGAAAGAGTTCTCCTGCCGTGAACGGAAGCGCATCATCAGGGACAACGCGATCACGGGAGCCGGCACCGCGGAATTGATGGATTCCTCCACTGTCCAACGGCCTTCGCCGGAATCTTCGACCCAGGGTTGAAGATGCTCGAGGCCCGGGTCCTGTTCGAGCGCCCGCGCCGTCAGCTCGAGCAGCCAGCTCCGCACCACGCTGCCCTGCATCCAAACGTTCGCGATCGCAGGGAGGTCCAGCGGATAACGCGACGCCTGCATGATCTCGAAGCCCTCGGCATAGCTCTGCATCATCGCGTACTCGATTCCGTTGTGAACCATCTTGACGAAGTGCCCCGACCCGACCGCCCCGCAGTGGAGATATCCATTCGGAGGCGCTAACGTCTTGAAGATCGGTTCCACGCGCTGGAAATCCTCCGGCTGGCCGCCCACCATCAGGCAATAACCTAACTTCAGGCCCCAGACTCCGCCGCTGGTCCCGGCGTCCATGTAGTGGATTCCCTTGGGCTGCAGGGCAGCCGCGCGAACGATATCGTCGGTGTAGCGGGTATTTCCGCCGTCGATGATCAAATCCCCGGGTAACAATAGCTTAGCCAGTGCATCTACGGTTTCCTGGGTGGCATCCCCAGCCGGAACCATGATCCAGACCACCCGAGGAGCCGGGAGCTGCGCCACCAGCGTTGGCAAGTCAGGAGCGAGGGTCGTGTGCATTTCCTCCAGCCTGGCTGGGTCCGGGGGGTGTGGGGCGTACCCGATCACTTCATGACCACCTCCGGCGAGCCGCTGGGCCATATTACCGCCCATCCTGCCTAACCCGATCATTCCAATACGCATAGCAACAGTGTATCGAAACGCAGCGTACAGGAACCAAAAATCTTTTTGACAGTACTTGACACGCATAGACGCAGATTATATACTGCTGTTGCAGTACGATATATGGAGGAAAAAGGATCATGGCGATCATCAAGTATGCACCTTTTAGCGGTTTCGAGACTTTTCCGGGCCTGAAGGCCTTTGAGGACACCATGAATCGGTTATTCGTGGAACCGAACGGCCGGCCGTGGGTCCCTCCCGTCGACATTCGGGAGACCGAAAACGAACTGGTGGTGAAGGCTGACGTCCCCGACGTGAAATTCGAGGACATCGACGTCCGCTTGGAGAATGGTACGCTCACCATTCGCGGCGAGCGGAAGTTCGAGGAAAAGAATGAGAAGGGCGGCTGGCACCGCGTGGAGCGTTCGTACGGCTCGTTCGAGCGCGTGTTCACGCTGCCGGATTCGGTGAATCCCGAAGACGTAAAGGCTGACTACAAAAACGGCACGCTTACGATCACCTTGCCGAAGAAGGAGATCGCCAAGCCGCGACAGGTGAAAGTGCAGGTAAGCAACAACTAAACCTAAGTAGTTGCAGTTCCTCCTGAGACGGGGTCGCGGAACCATTCGCGACCCCGTCTCGTCTTCTATGATGGGATCAGGACAATCAGGTAAGTAATATGAACGGCGTAAAGACTGCGATGTTGCTGGGCTTGCTCAGCGGTTTACTGTTGTTCGGCGGTGTTATGGTCGCGGGTAAATCGGGGTTGGAGATCGCCCTGGTGCTTGCCGTCATCATGAACTTTGCCGGCTATTTCTTTTCCGACAAGATCGCGCTGATGATGTATTCGGCGCAGCCGGTCACTCCCGAGGAGAATCCGGAAGTCTATCGGCGCGTTTATCCATTGGTCCAGAGCCTGGTCCAGCGCATGGGCTTGCCGATGCCTAAGTTGTGGCTGATCCCGGATGCCTCGCCCAACGCCTTTGCTACCGGGCGGAATCCGTCGCATGCCTCGGTCGCATTCACGGCCGGGATTCTGCAGCTCATGAACGATCGCGAGCTCGAAGGCGTCGTTGCTCACGAGCTGGGACACGTCCTGCATCGCGACATCCTGATTAGCAGCATCGCCGCAATGCTGGCTGCTGCCATCTCGCATCTGGCCTACGTGGCGTTCTTCTTCGGCGGACGCCGTGACGATGATGATGAACGCGGCGGCGCGCTGGGCGCTTTGCTGATGGTGTTCCTGGCGCCGATCGCGGCCGGCTTGATTCAGATGGCGATTTCCCGCACCCGCGAGTACAGCGCCGATGCCGCGGCGGCCAAATATACCGGCTCACCCGACGGCTTGATCAATGGGCTCCGCAAGCTCGAGCAGGGTGTGGAGCGAGTGCCCATGCAAGATGCTTCGCCGGCCACCGCGCACATGTTCATCCTGAACCCCTTGCGTGGGGACGGCCTGATGCGGCTGTTTTCGACCCATCCCTCCACAGAGGACCGCATCGCGCGCCTGGAAGTTATGCGCGGAGACGCGTTCCGGCTGTCACCGGCGCGAGCTCATTGAATCTCGTCAAAGTCAATCGCAAGGCGGCCGATCGCGCCGCCAGCGGCCATCCCTGGCTCTTTTCAAGCGACATTACCGATCGAGGGGAAGCCCAGCCCGGTGATGCCGTAGGTGTCGCGGACCCCAAAGGGCGGCTTATCGGCGTCGCCCATTACAGCTCTACATCGCAAATCGCCCTCCGGCTTCTCACCAACAATCGCGAGCCGGTGGATCGGCCGTTCTTCCTCCGCCGCCTGACTCAGGCCCTTGCGCACCGCGAGCGGCTGGTCGCCAACTCCAACGCTTACCGTCTGGTCTTTTCTGAAGCGGACCTTCTTCCGGGGCTGATCGTCGATCGCTACGGTCCGTACCTGGTGATGCAGACCCTGAGCCAGGGAATGGATCGCGCGCGCGACGTCATCACGCACTGTCTGAACGAGTTGCTGCAACCCGCCGGCATTCTCGCGCGCAACGATGCCAGCGTTCGCAAGCTGGAAGGTCTGGCGGCCGAGACGCTGGTTCTCTCCGGAGAGATTCCCGAGCGCGTTGCGGTGGAGATGAACGGCCTGAAGCTCGAAGCCGACCTGCTGCACGGTCAGAAAACAGGGATCTATCTCGACCAGCGTGAGAACTACGTTGCCGTGGGGCGCCACGCGCATGGGCGTGTGCTCGATTGCTTCAGCTCCACGGGCGGATTCGCACTGCACACGGCTCGCCGCGCCGAATCGGTAGAGGCGGTGGAGTCATCCGTTCCTGCGCTGGCCATCGCCGAGGCGAACGCGCGAGCGAACGGGTTGACTAACGTCCAATTCCGCAAGGCGGACGTCTTCGAATTCCTGGCTGGTCTCGACCGGCGCTACTCGATGATCATCCTGGATCCACCGGGGTTCGCACGGTCGCGCAAGATGCTGGACGATGCCGCGCGCGGGTACAAAGAGATCAATTTGCGAGCGCTACGGCTGCTCGATCCGGGCGGCATTCTGGTGACCTGCTCCTGCTCACACCATGTGAGCGAGGCGATGCTGTTCCAGATTGTCGCGGAAGCGGCGCTCGATGCCGGTAAAACCATCCGTGTTCTCGAGCGCCGGACGCAGGCCGCGGACCATCCCATCCTCCTGACGGTGCCTGAGACGCTTTATCTCAAGTGCCTGATCCTGGAAGTTCTGGCTCCCTGATCTTGAAATTGCACTGACGGCCGGTACTTTGTTCTATGAAATGATCAGACTGTGAAGCGGCCATAACGGCGACCGTGTGGAGAGACGGAAAGTGGTATGTTTCGCAGTGTCTCGAAGTCGACATCGCAAGCCAAGGCGAGACCGAAGAGGAAGCTCTCGAAAGTCCGCACAATCGAGGTGGAGGTTCGGGCGACTTAGGCTTCTAGCCGATACGACTAGCCGACACGACTATTGTTCGCCGCGGTACATGTGCTTCGCGTCGCGATTGTTTTCCTGGCACACGTATTCATACATCTCGTCGTTGGGATTCCACGGAATCGCCCAGCCGCCCGACCACTTGGCCGTGTAGGCGCCCGGATCGTCGATGGTCGCCACATAGCGCAACGTATCGTACTCGGGGCGCTCGTAGGTCTCCGTCATTTTGAGATATTCCGTGTGCGGAGGACCTTCCCGGCTGATCCAGAATCGCTGATTGTAGTCGGTGGTCTCAACCACCAGCTTTTCACCTTCCCAGTGGCCGATCGAATAACCATGAAACGTCGGATCGATGTCCTTGGGCCGCGCGCGGCCGTCCATATACACGGTGCGATAGGTGTGCGGCCCGCCGACACCCATGATATAGATCCGCTCGATCTCGGGAATATCGACGATTTCAAAACCGTAGGGCGTGTGATACAGGCGCGGCCCGCCGGAGGACTTGCAGCGCACATGCGGATCGTCCGCGGTGTTGTTGGCCCGGCGCGATTCATACAGCGCTCGCGCCCAGTCCTGGAAAGGCACGTCTGCAATGTTCAGATTGACGGGGGCGTTGACCAGGTTGTTGTCGATCCCGCCCCGCCCGTTGTTGAAAAGAGTCGATCCCGCGCCGCCGTTCCAGACACCCTTTTCTCCAGGTAGAGGGCCTAGCAGCACGTGTCCATCAGGGCCGTGGGGAGTCGGGCGGGATGGCGCTCGTTTGCCGCCCTTGCCCTTGCCTTTGCCGAACTGGCCCTGCTGGCCCGGATTCTGACCGGGGGGAGGAGGAATAATTCCCTGCCCAACGCCCTGGTCACCTTTGTTCTGCCCACCAGCGTTCTGCCCAAAGGAGGGCGCGGCAAACGAGAAAATCAGCGCCGCGGTTGCGACTGCGGCCATTCCGAAAATGTAACGGATTCGCACTTCGACCCTCCTCACTGCATGAACTTGATGGCTCGACCACCGAACCGAAAGAATCTACGGAATCGTGCCTTCGCTGGAAGCGCCGCCCAGCTTCTGCCCTGTGCTGGAAAGCGTCACGGATCGCGCGTTGCCGTGCTTTCCGCCGTCCTTGGCCAGGGTCCCGCTAACGATGACCTCATCGCCTTCCTTCATCGTGTTCTTCTTCCAGCCACCCCGTTCCAGCAACCTGGGAGGACCCATTTCAAACGCCCAGTTAGCGGTCTTGCCGCTGTCGTCCTTCACGTCAATGTAGAAGTAGACGTGCGGATTCATCCAATCGACCTTGGTGATGACGCCCTTCATCTCGAAAGGCTTCTTGGCGTCATATTCGGCCGCGAAGGAGTGGTGCGCCAGCAGCGGAGCAGCTGCTAGGAGGGCACCCGTTACTCCCAAAATCGCCAGTGTGCGCAGTCTCATGGTCATATCTCCTTAGGGTCTGTACCTGAAGCTCAACTGTTAAGGTGTAGCGTGTTTGCCGGATAAGGATTCGGTTTCGTGATTGCTCTCGTCACAAAAATATTCTTCTACGTCGGCAGGAACCCACGAAAGGTTGAAGCCGCCGGTCCAGGGCCGTGTGTAAGCCCCTGGATCGTTTACCGTTACTTCGTATTTTAGCGTGTCGAAGTCGGGCCGGGTGATGCGCTCGGTCAACCGCAGATTTTCGGTATGGGGCAGGCCGCCATTCGTGAACCAGAAGCGCTCGGTGAACGCCACCGTCTCGGCAATGAGCGTGTCGCCCTCCCATTTCGCCGTCGAATACCCGTAGTACGTGGGAGTTACCTCCTCGGGCTCGGGGTTCTTGCGCCCGTCCAGCCAGATGAGACGCCAATTCCGATTCCCACCGGCAGACATCACGAAAATCCGCTGCCGGTCGGGCTGCTCGACGATCTGCACTCCGTAACGATCCTGAAATTGCCGCGGCCCCCCGGGCGGGAGGCAGTAGGTCATCGGATCATCCTTGAGATCGTTACGCTGGCGATACTCGTATAGAGCTTTTGCCCAGGGCTGGAATGGAGCCACCTTGCCAGCATCGGCAATGTTGGCCAGCAGACCCTCGTAATTCATGCGAACGTTGCCGGCCGTGTTCTCGATGAGGCCGCTGGGATTTGCATCGGCCCAAAAACCCTTTCCGCCCGGAACGACGCCCAAACGAACATGCCCGTTCGGCCAGCGCGGAGCTGCCTTGGACGCTCCGGTACGCGCTTGCGCCAGTTTGATAAACGGCGGGGCAGCGGCTATTTTCTTTCCGCTCGCGAGGGTCAGCGATTTGCCGCTGACTTGTTTGCTGCCATCGCGGGCCAGGATTCCTTCCGCCGTCACCGTATCGCCAACTTGGACCACACCCCGGGACCAGCCGTTGCCGCTGCGCTTCAGGTCCAGGGTGCTGTTGTACTCAATGGCCCAATTCGTGAACTTGCCGTTCGACTCACGAACGTCCAGGTACACATAGACGTGAGGATTGGTCCAGTCGAACTTGGTAACCGTTCCGCGCAAGGTGATGGGCTTTTTGTCGTCGTACTCGGCAGCAATAGAGTGGTGGGCCCATAGGGGAGCCACGATCGAACCCACACATAAGAGTACGTATCCAAACGCGCTGCTTCTCATCACTTGTCCTCTTTTCCCTGCTCCAAGGGAGGCCCGAAATTCTTCTCGAGGTAATCCAGGATCAGGGAAAACTCCTCCTCTGTCACCGGGGCGCCTTCGAAAATCATGCCTTTAGTCACGTTCTCCCATTGATCCCTGGTGTATGCCTGGCCTTTGAGTCTGGCCAAACCGTGACAGAAACTGCAGATCTCTTCCACCAGCTCCTTGCCACGATCCTGGGGTCCGAAGTGCCTGGCCAGATAGCCGACCACGTCCGCGGTTTCTTCCTTGCTGAGTACAACTTTGCTGTGAGCGGCATTGCTCCGGACAACGTCCTGCCACTTTTCCCTGCCCCATTTCTTGCCAGTGACGATATCGAGCGAATGACACGTCGTGCAAGCCGATTCGAGGGTTTTCTTTCCGGGACCGTCGGGCAAAGGCGGCGTGGCGGCAAACACAGCCCCAACCAGGATCGCCGACAACGGTGCGCTTCTTCCCCACATTTCGGTCCATTCGAAGTGAGACTAGTCGCGGGTAAGTTTGAAATCGCCCTTTTGAGCGCCCGAGGTCCAAGTACCCGTAATGGTGCGGTTGTAAGACCCGACATTGTCCAGTTTCCCGTCGAACACCATATGCACTGGTTTGCCCGCCTGATCTTTCATATCGGCCTCAAAGTGCACCTGCCACTTGCTTGGATCGAGAGTAGCAACCTTCAAGGGAATGGCGTTCGCGCCCGGATTGATGTTACCCACCACGTTCTTGGTGTCCCAGTGCATCAAAAAAACGAACTGGGTTCGCTGGGTAGGGGAGGTCCCATAATCTCCGTGCCAGGATCCCGTGAGAGGGTGTCCTTCCTGGGCCAGCATCATGGCGGAGCCTGCAAACAAACAGGCTAAAACGGCGGCGACTGGGCGCATCTTGTTCTCCTTGGGCACTTTACAGGTCAACATGTTCCGGCAGGATTGTCAAGCGCCGAAAGACCAGCATGCTAGAAAGCAGCCCATACATTAAACGTTGTTTAGCACGCTTGTATACAATTCCTATTAACCGAAACCGGGTGTATACTGTCCGACGGGGCGGGATTTGAAAAGGGAATCCCAAAGTAGTTTTATATAGTTCCTTGGGGGCATTATGAAGCATTATCTATTATTGTTTGCACTATTTGTTTCAGCAGCTTCGGCTGTATTCGGCCAGGCTGCGGGCGGGGTCATTACAGGAATCGTCACGGACCAGACCGGCGCGGTGGTCGCCAATGCCGCGGTTGAGGTCAAAAACGCCCAGACCGGCGTTGTATATCCAACCGTGACGACCAGCACCGGAAACTATACGCTGCCGCAGTTGCCGGTCGGTTTCTACGAGGTTAGCGTCAAGGTAACCGGGTTTAAAGCGTACACGCACACAAACCTGGAGCTGACCGCCGGCGCCACCATACGGCAGGATGTGCAGCTTCAAATCGGTTCCACCGGTGAGAACGTCACGGTCAGCGCCGAAGCATCGCTGCTCAAGACAGAGAACGGCGACCTGGCACACAACATTACCTTCGGAGACCTTAAGGATCTGCCCTTGCTGGGAATCGGCGCGTCCGCTTCCGGCAGTTCCGGTGTGCGCAATCCGTTTAACACTGTGGTCGCCATTCCCGGCGTGAACTATGCGCCGAATTTCGTGATGATCGTGAACGGTGCGCCCAGCAACTCCGCTGCGTACCGCGTGGAGGGTCTGGACAACACGAATCACACCGTCAGCTACGCCCTGCAGGAAAATCAGCCCAGTGCGGACGCGATCCAGGAAGTGGCCGTTCAGACCAGCAATTACGCTGCGGAATTCGGGCAAGCCGGTGGGGGATTGTTCAACATCACGATGCGGTCGGGCACCAACTCGTATCACGGCAGTGCTTACGACTACAACGTGAACGAGGATTACAACGCGGCCTACGCTTTCACCAACGATGGAAGCGGAAACAAAATCCGTCCGCGAGCGCGCCGGAACGACTACGGTGGCACGCTGGGCGGTCCGGTGTGGATTCCTAAAATCTACAACGGGCGCAATCGCACTTTCTTCTTCTTCAACTGGGAGGAGTATCGGGAGAGCCTTGGTTACTATCCCAACCTGACGCTTCCCACGGCGGCCTTTCGCACCGGCGACTTCTCGGCCATCGGACCAAACGGCGGAGCGAACTTTAACCGGAGCCTGGGTGTTCCGGCGACGGCGCTGCCCTCGAAAGACGCCCTGGGTCGCGATATCTTTGCCAATACTATCTACGACCCTACAACGCGAGCGACCGCGGCCAACGGCGCGGGTTACGCCAACCCATTCCCGGGTAACGTGATTCCGATCACCTCGTTCAGTCCCGTCGCTGTCGCCGTCCAGAAACTGATTCCGGCAACTACCAACGGAAATTTCATCAACAACGCTGTGGGGTCAAACCTGCTTTCGCGAGTCTCCGACATTCCGTCCCTCAAGCTCGATCAGACGGTAGGAAGCAAGGGCCATTTGTCGTTCTACTGGTCGACCACAGGGACCGATGCCCAGTACTCGGTTCCCAATGGCAATGCGGATGGCTTGCCGGACATTATCAGCGGAAACCGGGGCACGTTCATCCACTCTCTCACGGAGCGCCTGAACTACGATCACACCCTCACTCCTACAATTCTCTTGCACTTGGGCGCCGGCTATTCCCGCATCAAGTTCTTCGACGCCGGAGCTTTCCAGACGTTTAACTGCGCGCAGATCGGGCTGAGCGGTTGCCAGGTCAGCCAGTATTTCCCGAACATCCCATCGATGGTGGAACCGGGCGCCGGCGGTGTTGTTGGCGGCATGCAGTTAATGGGCAATGCGCTGGCGCATGCGTTGACTACCACGGAAAGGCCGTCGTTCAACGCAAATGCCACATGGATTCGGGGCAATCACAGCTTCAAGATCGGCGGAGAAGTGTGGCTCCAGGGGAACATCACCGCGCCTCCCTCGGGGACTAGCATGTATTTCGATACCTGCATCACAACAGGACTCTCGGCCGGCTGCACCACGGCTTCCACTTCCGTGACGAACATGGGTGCGACCGCTCTTCCACAGGTTGGCTTGAACCTTTCCGGATGGCAGATCGGATTCCCGTACGCCAATTTCCTTCTCGGCGCGGGGACCCAGATGACCCAGAAGGCGCCCACCGATCTTCGCATGGGCAAGGCGCAGTGGGCGTTGTTCGTGCAAGATTCCTGGAAGGTGAACCGCAAGCTGTCGGTGGATTACGGCGTACGCTGGGATCTGGCGACGTTTCCGCACGAACAATACGGCCGATCCGCAACCCTCGGCCTGATTCCCAACCCGGCCGCCGGCAACCGGATCGGCGCGCCTATCTTCGAGGCGACCTGCAATTGCAGCTTCGGATCGGCTTATCCCTTCGCTATCGGGCCTCGGCTGGGCGCGGCTTATCAACTCAATTCGAAGACCGTGCTCAGAGGCGGGTGGGGCTTCGCCTATTCATTCGCACCGGATATAAACGCGGCCTCTGCGAACCAGGTCGACAACGTGCCGAACGGACCGAATGCATTTATCAATGTCACTTCGCCGGGTGCGCTGCCTCAACCCGTTTGGCCCAACTTGAGTCCCGGGCAGACTCCGCTCCCGGGCCAGACTCAAGGATTTAACGGGTTCACCTCGCTCGACCGCAACGCAGCTCGTCCGCCGAGGCAGAACCAGTGGAGCATCAGCCTCCAACGCGAGATCAATCGGAATCTGGTGGTCGAAGCGTCTTACGTGGCCAACCGAGGTGTGTGGTGGTCCGGGATGGGCCAGCAGAACCTGGGGCTGCTGAATCAGGTTTCGCCGGCAGTATTCGCCGCTTACGGGCTAAATCCGTATACGAATGCGGCGGACAATCTGCTGCTGAGCCAAACCATATCGAGCCAGGCAGTGATTTCGCGGGTCGGAGTGATTTCTCCGTACGCGGGATATCCCACCTCCAGCACTTTGGGTAACGCTCTTCGGGCGTTCCCGCAATTCGCGGGCGCTTCGGGCACCTCGCTCGGTCTCACCAACGTGCCTACCGGGAACACATGGTACGACTCCATGCAGATCAAGGCGACCCACCGGCTTTCGCACGGCCTCCAGGCCAACGCGACGTTTACCTGGTCCAAAGCTTTGGTCGCGATCCGCCAGGATATGTTCAATCCGTCTGGCTCATCCAAACAGATCCAGCCGACCGATCAGCCTTTCCTCTTCAATGCCAGCCTGACCTACACTACGCCCAGCGCTCAGTTCCTGGACAGATTCAAGGGCGCGAATTGGCTGGTGAGGGATTGGACGCTGGGCGTGTTCTTCGCGGACGGCAGCGGATTCCCGCTGACGCCGCCGAGCGCAACCACCACCAACAACCTGGCCGGAGCCGGAACCAACCAGATGTACCGGGTTCCAGGTCAGCCCGTGTTCCTGAAAGATCTTAATTGCGGCTGCATCAATCCGTATAACGACGTGGTGTTGAATCCAGCGGCCTGGGCCAATCCGACCAACGGCTTGTTTGGCCCACAGACGCTGTATGGCGATTTCCGCTCGGCGCGGCGTCCTCAGGAGAATCTCAACATTGGCCGCAACTTCCGGATCGGCGAGGGTAAAACCTTCCAGATTCGCGCGGACTTCACGAACATCTTCAACCGCACCCAGATCGGCAACCCGATCACTTCGAATCCGCTGGGCGCGCCAACGACTGGGAAGGCTCCGAACGGCAGCCCAGCGTTTAACGGCGGTTTCGGCGTGATCAATGACGTAGTAGCGGTGGGCGCAGTCCCGAGCACCACATCGAACGGCATCGTCGGCCAGTTGTACCAGCAGCCGCGCAGCGGTACTTTAATCGCGCGGTTTACGTTCTAAGTTCACACGCGCAAAACGGAGCGCGGCGCGATCACTTCCTGGTCCATCTGGTGGCGCGCGCCGCGCCCTTCGCGCTCTCCTTCACGCGGGCAAAACGGAGCGCGGCGTGATCACTTCCTGGTCCATCCGGGGGGCGCGCCGCGCCCTTTGCGCTCTCCTTCACACGCGCAAAACGGAGCGCGGCGTGATCACTTCCTGGCCCATCTGGTGGCGCGCGCCGCGCCTTTTGCGGTTTCCTTTCACACGCGCAAAACGGAGCGCGAGGGCCGCTCGCTGGAGCTCATGGTTCGGTGCAGCACAGAACCGCGACCGGCAGGGAGCAGTCCGTATCTACCGGAAAGCCGTCTTGACGCGGCGATCCTCTTCGGCTTTGATGCTGGGGCCGTAGAGCTTCTCGAAGAATCCTTCGCGCACCAGCCGCTCGACTGCAGCGTTGTCGACCACCCCGCGGAAGTCGAATTTCTTTAGCTGCGCTGCCGATTGCGCGTCTACAGGATGATCGATCATGTAGCGAACAGCGGCTGCGTCAAGATACGGGACGCGTTCGAAGGTGTTGGTTCGGGCGTAGTGATCGTAGACGCGCGCGATGTCGCCAGGATCGTCATTCTTGTTGTACGCCAGGTAAGCCTTCACCGCGAAGGCCTTGTCGTCATAAAACCGCTTGATGGCTTCGGCGTGGACCTTGATCATCAGCTCGGGCAGCTTGGGGTCGGCCGCGGCGAAACTCTTCTTGTATAAGTAGACCGTGGGCGCGTAGATGTCATCGTAATCGCTGGTATTGGCGAGGCTCTTATAGCCCTGCTGCTCCAGCTTGAAATAGATGGGCGCAGTAAGCATGGTAGCGTCCACCCGGCCGCTTAAGAGCGCCGCAGCCCGGCCGTTCACATCCGTACCCGTGGGAACCCACTGGACGTCCCTGGGACCGAGCCCGAACTTGGACAGCAACCCAACAGCGTAGTTGTAAGGAGCATCGCCGAGCTGGCTGACGCCAATCGTTTTGCCCTTGAGATCGCGGACACTCGCAATACTGTTCGGCGCCATCAGCGCGAACAGGCTCTTCCGGTAGGGGCTGCCGATCATCACCAGAGATCCGTCCTTCGAAGCCGCTTGCATGGCCTGCTCCAGCGGATAGTTGGTCATCTGCGCTTCGCCACTGACGATCATCGCCACCGCGGCCGGATGCACCGCGAATACAAGTTTGGCCCGCAATCCGTACTTTTCGAAATAGCCGCCTTCCTGGGCGATATAGAGCGGCCAGGTGGTTCCGGTGCGGGTTGCGAAGTTGATCGTGACGTCGCGTAGTGCGGGTGTCTGGGCTGTAGCCCCGCCTGCCAGCGCCAGCAGCACGAGTTTAGCGGCGAGTGTCTTTGCCAACGATATGCGATACGTCCTGGTTGTTTTCATTGCAGATATATTCGAAAAGCTCGGTATTTGTTTGAAGCGCGGAGTGGCCGTACATGGTGAACGGCCGGGTATAGGCTCCCGGATCGGTAATGGTGACTTCGAACTCCAGGTGGCCAAGATCGGGGCGGTGGTAACGCTCTACCACGTGCAACTGTTCGGTGTGCGGATGCCCCGCAAAATCGAACCAGAATTTATCGTTAAACCCGATGGAGTCGACCACCATCGTGTCGCCGTCCCAGCTCCCGATGGAATCGCCGTACCAGGTGGGATCAAGGTCGGACGGATGCTTGCGCCCTTCGAGGAAGATCTGCCGGAAGGTGTGGATGTTTCCCTCGAACAGGAAGAAGAGGTGCGTGGGCGTTTGCACAATTCGCCAGGGATACGGAGCCATGCGAGGCACGCCGGTGGGAAGGCAGTTCGCCTCCGGATCGTCTTTCGACATCCGCTGGGCAGCAAGCTTTTCGGCCCATGGCTGCAGCGGAAGTTTTTCGCCCTTTTTCAGCGCGCTTTCGATGTTGTAGATGAATGCGCTGTCCGGACTCCAAATTCCGGAGAGATCCGGTTTTCCCGACGACGTTCGCGGAGCCGGACCCTTGGGGGCAGACGCGCTCAGCCGCTGAGCAGTCTCGATAGCTTCCCCTTGGCCGAACATCGCGACCCCGGTCAGGAGTATCAAGGCAATTCGCTGCATGGGGCAGGCTGTCCTCCTGGGCCATAGTAACGCAAGGCCCGGAGCAGTTGCAGTGGACGCCGATTGCGGCCATCCTTGAACTGAGTGCAGATCCAGCCTCCGCTGCGTGGTTCGTTCTGGGCCCTGGTCTTATACGACGTCGCGGAACAAATTCGCGTGGATAACCTGCGGTCTTTGGCGGGCGCAGAGCCGGCGCCGCGCCGGGAACCCAGATTCAAACACCCGGCGCCGGACTACGTGCGCTTCGAGCGGGCGCCGGTAGTGGAGCAACTAGGGCTCGTTTCGATGAGCGCCGGCGAAGAGTTTCAGGCACGCATCAAGTATTTCGAGTACGGAGTGGTCAGCGTCGAATTAAGGCTGGATTTCGAGACGTCTTGGGACGATCTGGTGCGGTTGTCCAGCCGCTGGATTGCGGAGCCGGAAATCGAGAGACGGACGTCCGAGATGGTTCGAGGCCATGTGGAGCGCATCAAAGACTCGCTGGTCGACCCCTACGACATCTGGCTGAACGAGGATTACTACATCATTCATGTGAGGGAAACGCCGGACAATCACGGCCAGCCGCTGCCTGCGACGGCGCTGCTTGCCGAGCACGGGCGGCACGTGGCGCAGATTGTCCGTGGGGAGGCATTGCCCCTATCCCAATCGGAACAGAATGACGCTTTGCAGGCTGCTCTCTCTTACCATCCCTGCGACCTGTTGGTGCCGGGATGGGTCGCAGCGTTTGTGTACGATACCGAGGAAGGCGCGGCCCCCACGATTCAGCTCCTGGAATACGCGAACACCCAATTACTGGAATTTCGACACTATGACGAAGTTCTGACCCGCGTGCTGAATAACGTATACCGGATGCTCGAGCGCGGAGGGGGCTTTTTGCGCCGATGGAAGATGGCCGGCGAGGCTGAGCGTCTCAACGCCATGCGCCTGGATGTCCGGGAGCTGGCGGAGCGGACCGACAATGCGATCAAGTTCCTGAGCGATATGTTTTATGCCCGCGCCTACCGTGTGGCCGCCAGTCGTGTCGGCGTCCCCGACTACCGCAATCTGGTGGATCAGAAGCTCAGGATCGCAGGCGAGCTCTACGAATTCATGGTGAACGAGTTCCACCAGGCGCGCGCGTTCGTGCTGGAAGCCATGGTGGTGGCGATCCTGGTGATCGAGCTAGTCCATTTGTTCGCGGGTCGATGAAACGGTCTTATCCCAGTTCCTGGAGATCGGTCGCGATAAGCCGGTCGATCAATTCGGCGACGCCCGCGCCGTGAGTCGCCTGGGTGACGATCGCGGCGCAGTCTTTGGTCCGCTGCAAAGCATTCGCGACTGCGGCCGAGCATCGGCTGGCGTTGAGCATGGCCTCGTCGTTTTCGGCATCCCCGATACTCACCGTCTGATGCAGCGAGAGATCGAGTTCAGCGAGCGCCGCCTTGAGTCCCGTTACCTTATCGACTCCGAAAGGCAGCACCATCACTGCGCCTTTGTTGAACACAACCTGCAGCTCCAGATCCAGATTTCGAATCACGTCCCGAGCGATGGTCTGAAAGGGTTCCCAGGTAGCTACGATCACGCGTCCCAGTGAGAGTGGACGGACCTTCCGCTCTCTCAGGGCAACGATAAATTCCGCGGGCGGGGGCTCCGCCAGGAGAACCTCCTCTCCGGTGGCAGGCCGGTACAGCAGCGCGCCGTTCTCGGCTACCACACGTTCGAAACGCCCGACCTGGGGAAACACCTTCATCAGGTCGCCGAGCTCGCGACCCGTCACCAGGATGAGCTTCCGGCCGGAATGCCGCAAGCGATCTAGCGCTTCGAGTGTCGGCTGGTCCACTTCCCCGTGCGTGGCCAGGGTTCCGTCGTAATCGCACGCAAGCGCGTGGTAGCGCACGCGCTCTATAGCCTGCAAATGAGCAGTTCGCGCTCGTAGATCATTTCCGGAGGCAGGTGATCGTGGAGCTCCAGGAACAGTTCTTCGTGCGCCATTACCTCGTTGCGCCAGGCGGCGCGGTCAAAAGCCTGGAGGGCATCGAATTGCTCGCGGGTGAACGAACGCAGGCCGCTCCATTCGATGTCTTCATAGCGCGGCATCCAGCCAATCGGCGTCTCGCGAGCGAGAGCGCGTCCGTGGGCGCGGTCGACGATCCACTTTAGAACGCGCATGTTTTCGCTGAAGCCCGGCCACAGGAACTTGCCTTCGGCATCCTTGCGGAACCAGTTGACATGGAAGATCCGCGGCGTTTCGCTTAAGGATCGCTGCATTTTGATCCAGTGCCGGAAATAGTCGCCCATGTGATATCCGCAGAAGGGCAGCATGGCCATAGGATCGCGACGGACCTGGCCCACGCCTCTTTCGGCCGCTGCAGTGGTTTCAGAACCCATGGTGGCGCCGGTGTAAACACCCGCGCTCCAGTTGAAGGCCTGATACACCAGCGGCATGGTGGTGGCGCGACGGCCGCCAAAGATCAAAGCGCTGATGGGAACGCCTTCCGGATCTTCCCAGGCGGGATCGATGGTCGGGCATTGCGACGCTGGCGCGGTGAAACGCGAATTAGGGTGCGCCGCTTTGGCTCCGGTTTCCTTGGCGATCTGCGGAGTCCAGCGGTTGCCCTTCCAGTCGATGCATTCGGCCGGCGGCTCGTCGGTCATGCCTTCCCACCACACTCCGCCTTCCGGGGTTAGGGCGACGTTGGTGAAGATCGAATTCCGGGCCAGCGTCTTCATGGCGTTAGGATTCGTCTTCATCGACGTTCCCGGCGCCACGCCGAAGAATCCAGCTTCGGGATTGATGGCGCGCAGGCGGCCGTTGGCATCCGGCTTGATCCAGGCGATGTCGTCGCCGACCGTCCAGACCTTCCAGCCGTCGAATCCCGCGGGCGGGATCAGCATGGAAAAGTTGGTCTTGCCGCAGGCGCTGGGGAACGCGGCCGCCACGTAAGTCTTTTCACCCTTCGGATCCTCGACGCCCAGGATCAGCATGTGCTCGGCCATCCACCCTTCATCGCGGGCGATGTTGGAGGCGATTCGCAGCGCGAAACACTTTTTTCCTAACAACGCGTTCCCACCGTACCCGGAACCGTACGACCAGATCTCGCGCGTTTCGGGAAAGTGAACGATGTATTTTTCCTTATTGCAGGGCCACGTGACATCACGATCGCCGGGTGCCAGCGGCATCCCCACGCTGTGCATGCAGGGCACCACCCGCGTGTCGCGTTTTTCGATCTCGGCGTAAATCGGCATGCCGATACGCGCCATAATCCGCATGTTCACCACCACATACGGGGAGTCAGTGAGCTGGACGCCGATTTGCGACATGGGCGAGCCGATCGGCCCCATGCTGAACGGCAGAACGTACATGGTCCGTCCACGCATACAGCCGCTGAAAAGCTCCTTCAGCTTCCGCCGCATCTCCAGCGGATTCACCCAGTTGTTGGTGGGCCCGGCGCTGTCTTTCGAGAGCGAGCAGATGAACGTGCGATCCTCAACCCGAGCCACATCGCTGGCGTCCGAACGCGCGTAGTAACAACCCGGCCACAGATTCTCGTTCAACTTGATAAAGGTTCCGCCCTCAACCATTTGGGCGCACAAAAGATCGTATTCTTCCTTGGAGCCATCCACCCAGTGAATGCTTTCAGGCGTGGTAAGTTCGGCCATTTTCTCCACCCAACGGAGAAGGTGCTTGTTCTCACTCAACGGCTGCGAAACGTTCCGAGCAGGCTTTGTGGTTACCGTAGACATACATTTTATTATCGCGCGAACTCCGCACGCGTCGCGCCTGCGGGCATTCGCTTGCGGGCCCCGCAGAGATGGTAGAATCCTCCCAATACCGTAAACACTTGGGATGCAACCAAATGCGCTTTTTGTATCAATTTGCGATCTGTAGCTCCGGCCAGGATCTGGTGGAGTATGTACTTTTGCTCGCGCTGATGATAATCGCAACCACAGCTCTGCTGGTGACCGCGGGTGAGTCCTTAAGCGCAGTGTGGAACGCTCCGATACTTGGGGGCGCCAACTCCCCGGCAGGAATCGATTTGCACTAGCCGTGGGCTAGTCTGTCCACACAACTAAGCGATCATTACCTTGCGCTGGAACTGCGAGTTGTCCTCCAGAAAGGTTTTCTTCCTGGACAGCTCGGCCGTGGTGGGTTGGACCACGCCGTTCACGTCGGTGGCGCGCGATACCAAAGTGTGCTCGCCCGGGGTCGCGCCGTCCCAACGGTAGGTGAACAGTTTCCACGAAAATTGCGTATTGGCGGGATCGAGCGTCGCCTTCTGCCACGGGCCGTTGTCGATCTGGACTTCCACGGATTTAAGCGGCGTCCCATCATTCAATACAAAGCCCACCACCTGGTGCGCGCCGCCGCTCTTCCGAACGCGCGCAATCACGGATTTGAGCTGCATATGGGTGACTTCGGTTTCCACCCACTGGGTCTCCGGATCGTTGTCCTGGCCGGTTCCGCCCACACCGCGCAGCGTCCGATACCAGCGTGCCTGATAATTACCGAGGTAGCGATCTTCCTGCAAATGCACTTCCGCGAGCCACTTCACGTTGGCCACACCGTACCAGCCGGGCATGACCAGCCGCACCGGGAATCCCTGGTTGAGCGTAAGCGGCTCGCCATTCATCGCGTAAGAAATAAGCGGCTCGGGCTTCAGGGCATGCTCGAGCGTGATGCTTCTGCCGAACTGCTGGTCAAGCTTGTAGGTCTGCTGGCGGAAGGCGATGTCTGTCGGTCCGTGATCGGCGCCGAAGAAAACTACTTCCCGAGCCTTGGGGTTGACGCCGAGTTGTTTCAACACGGTGTTTAAGCGGACGCCTGTAAAGCGGCCGCACGACGACAGTCCTTGTATCGCGCGCGGACTGTTGCCGGAGCACTCGAAGCCGTGGACCACCTCAGTGGACTTCATGGCTTTCAGATCGGCCAGCGAGAATTCGGCCGGCTTGTTTACCATCCCGGTAAACTTCAACTTATACTTGGCCGGATCGATTTCCGGTTTCATGAAATGCTGGGTCGTAAAGAACTGGTCTTTGGGCGTCAGCATGCCGTCGATCTTGCGGATGTCGAGCTGGCGGGTTGCCGCGCCCGGGACGCCGCCCGGATTGAAATTGTTGGGCAGATCGGTGAACGGAACGTCCGTTTCTCCTTGTGCCAAGGCGGGCACAGGCAAATCCTGCAGCAGCGCCAGCAGGCTGGTGGCGGCCAAGCCCCGTCGTAACGTCTCTCTGCGAGTCATCTGATCGGACATGTGAGGCTCCTTAGGCTGGAATTGAATTGATAATACCACCGGAGAAGGCAATTCGATCCCCTGCCTGTTATGCTGCATAGGAAGCGAAGCCCAGATATGAAAAGAAAACATTATTTGTTGGCAGTTCCGCTGATGACTGCCTGCGCTCTGTTCATCGTCTTGGGCCAACAACCGGCCGCAGGACCGTACACAACAGCGCAAGCCGCCGCGGGCCGCGCCACCTATCAAGAGCGCTGTGCGAGCTGCCACCTGGAGGACTTAGGCGGACGCTTTGAAGCGCCTCAACTTGCGGGATCCGATTTCATGAGCCAGTGGGGCGACCGGACCGCGGGCGAGCTGATCTCTTTCATGAAGCTGACCATGCCGCCGGCAAATCCGGCAAGCTTAGACGAGCAGTCGTACGTCAGCATCGCCGCGTTCCTTCTCGACGCGAATGGGGCGCGACCGGGCGCGCAGCCTCTCACCGCGGCTACCAACGTCGCGATTCGCTCCGTGGCGAACGGCCAGGTCCCGGCGGCAATCCGGCCCGCTCCGGGACAGGTAGCCGTCGCTGCAAAGGCGCAGCCGGGGGCTCCGAAACAGGCTGGCAAGCAAGCCGGTAAGCAACAGCAACCGCCGGCCGGGCCACGCGGGATCACCGTGGCCGGTGAGGTGAAGAATTTCGTTCCAGTCACGGAGGCGATGCTACGAAATCCCGATCCCGCTGACTGGCTCATGATCCGGCGCGATTACAAAGCTTCCAGCTACTCTTCTCTGAACCAGGTCACCCGGGATAACGTCCAGGACCTGCGCCTGGTGTGGCAATGGGCCATGAACGAAGGCGGAACGAATCAGCCGGCTCCGCTGGTTCACAACGGAACCATTTACCTGAACAATACCGGGAACATTCTGCAGGCATTGGACGGCCGCACCGGCGAGCTGATCTGGGAGCAGCGTTACGGCGGCGCGGCGACGGCCCATTCGATGCGCGGCATCTCGATTTACGGCGATCGTGTGTTTGTTGCCGCGAGCGACGGACGCATGCTCGCTTTCGATGCGCGCACCGGCGCGAAGATTTGGGAATCGAATGTTGCCGACGCCGCCCAAGGCCAGCGATACAGCGCCAGCAGCGGTCCTCTGGTCATCAATGGAAAGTTGATACAAGGCCTGGGTCCGAGTTGCATGCGCTACACCGAGGAAAAATGCTTCATTAGCGCTTATGACACAGCCGATGGCAAGCTGCTCTGGAAGTTCTATACGATCGCGCGCCAGGGCGAGCCGGGAGGCGACACCTGGGGCAACCTGCCGGATCTGTTTCGCGCGGGCGGCGAAGCCTGGATCACCGGGAGCTACGATCCGGATTTGAATCTCACCTATTGGGGTGTTTCGCAGGCCAAGCCGTGGATGCGCGCCAGCCGTGGATCGGGCAACGGAGCGAATCTTTACGCCAATAGCACTGTCGCTCTTAATCCCGACACCGGCAAGCTGGCCTGGTATTACGCCCACGTGCCCGGCGAATCCTTCGATATGGACGAGACCTTCGAACGGGTTCTGGTGGACGACAGCGGCCAGAGCCTGGTGTTTTCGGTGGGCAAGCACGGGATCCTGTGGAAGCTCGACCGCAAGACCGGAAAGTATCTAGGCCACAAGGAAACGGTTTTTCAGAATTACTTCGATTCCTTCGATCCGGTCACAGGCGAACCGCATTATCGCAACGACATCGTGGAGCAGCGCGTAGGCGAGTGGCTGCCCGGCTGTCCTTCAACCGAGGGCGGGAAAAACTGGCAGGCCATGAGCTACCACCAGCCGACGAATCGTCTGATCCTTCCACTCAGCCAGAGCTGCATGGAGTACAACCCTCAGAAGATCGAGCAGGTGGCGGGAGGCGGCGGGGGCGGCGCGGGACGGCGCTTTTTCGAGATGCCGGGAGTGAATGGCAATATCGGCAAGCTGGCCGCCTATGACGTCCGGACTATGCGCGAGGTGTGGAAACTCGAACAGCGCGCGCCGCTGCTAACATCCGTACTGTCGACAGCCGGCGGCATCGCCTTTGTAGGCGATCTCGACCGCGTCTTCAAAGCCGTGGATGTGAACAATGGGAAAGTGCTGTGGGAAACGCGACTGGCGACCTCGGTCCAGGGATTCCCCGTTTCCTTCAGCGCCGGCGGGAAGCAGTACATCGCGGTGACCACGGGCCTCGGCGGCGGAAGCCCGCGACAGGTTCCTGAGATCCTGGCACCCGAAATTCACTACCCGAGCAGCGGCCATGCGCTGTACGTGTTCGCGTTGCCGGAAAAACGATAGCGGAGTTAGGTAGTGGGTCAGTTTGGAAAAGAGTAGGTGACTTGCGAAAACCATGAATCTCAGTAAACGGAGAACTCATGATCAGTTTTCCGATGGTTTTTCCACGTGATCAATCACGAGCGTTTCGACGGGCCCGCGGGCAGGTTCGAGACGGAGGCCGAGCTGCTCCTCTAAGGCAGTGAACAATGACGGGTCCCCGGAATCCGGTTGTGCCGCGAGTCCGGAGGTGAAGCGCAGCTGGAAGCTATAGCGGCCCGCAAGCTTGGTTTCGTCGGTTACGGTACGCCCGACCTCGTTGATGATCAGTGTCACCAGTGTAGAGACGGGAATGGCGGTCGCGTCAATCGATCCGCGACCGGGCCGGAATCGACCCGTGACGCTAGCGTCTTCAGCTTTCATTTTGGAACCGACTTTGGAGACCACCAGCCGGTAAATGGGCTGAAGCCGGGTTTCGCGGTGAAGCTGTAGTGCGAAGCGATCGGCCAACATCGATTGGAGCATCCGTTGGCTGCGCGATAATCCGGTGGTGCCGGCGGGGATTGGACCCGCGTCAATATCGAACGTCGCGGATTTCATCCAATCCGGTCCGCCGACGATCTGGTGATCGCGCACTTGGTAGGCGAACTTAAGCAGAGCCGTGAGGCTGACGCTGGTGGCGCGAAGTTGCGTGCCGGAGTAGTCGATGAGCCCTTTGCTCGGATCGAAGCTGCGGCTCGCGTGGATCGCGGCGACGTCGAAGACGAGTGAGTCGCCCTGTGCAAACGCGGAAGGAATGCCTGCAGTGACGAATGCAGCAACAACCACCACCAGATATCGTGCGTTGAAACCCCTGCACCAAGGCGGCTCGGTGCGTTCAGCTTCGCCGATGGATTCGACGAATATGGGGTGCGCTGGTTCATTGGGATCGCGCCGGCTTGTTTTTGAGCGGTCAGGCATGGCTGGTTTCTAGACCAAGTAATTTTAAACTTTAAACTGACCCACTACTCTCTAGAGGTAGTGGGCTACTTTGAATTTTGGCTTCAGATATACTCTCAATCGGAGGCGCTAAATTGAGTCCTAGTCGCCGAACCCTTACCATTCTAGCCGCACTAGTGCTTGCGGCTTTGTGCGCCCTTCCGCAGGCCAGCCGCGAACACGACTTCTGGCGGGACATTAAGCGGGCCCTTACGGCACCAGACGGGGATGAGTTTTTCACCAAGATGAAAGATGCTCTGGTTCCAGGGGTGGTCCCCTACTGGCAGGGCTCTTACATATCAGGCACGTTTGGTGAACACAGCACCGTTGTGCTTGGCATGACAGACTCCGAAACTCCGGAGGTCACCTTGGTAGTTCGATCCAAAGTGAAAACACCGCCTAAGCGAGGAGCCTTGATTCAATTTGAGGGCGTTGCTTGTCGCTACACAAGAGAGCCATTCATGCTCACCATAGATGCCACGCGGGTGAGCGGCCTAGATACCGAGGGCGCACGCTAATTGGCCTTACGCCGCTCTTTCTAACTCCCGCTCATCGGCTTCCAGCAACGCAACGAGGTCCGACACTTCCCACAGCCGATCCGTGACGCCAGCAGCCATGGCGGGTGTCGTGCGAAGTGAGCGGTGGATCTTGATAAAGTTGTACCGTTCTTCTGCTTGGCCCCAATGAAAGCTCACATCTCATCGACCTGGACACGCTGGCAGGTCAGGTTGCGGAACATCTGGTCCTGAAACTTGAGAGCAACCGCACCGGCCTCCACCAGCAGGCTTCAGAACCGTGGGCTTGGAAACACCAGTCATACGGACCGTGGACCGGATAGAACAACCCTCCACTTGACCACTACCCCCCGGTAGGTTGTGGACGGCAGGGAACGCCTGGGCGCGGATACGGGCAGGCTCCGCTTCTCAGGCCTTGAAACCGGGGAAGGCTGGCCAAAAGAGGGGGGGCAAAATAAAGGTTGAATTTCGCGAAAGATTAGCTACGCTTCGTCAGGGCCAGAATCGGCCCGAAAGAGGATGACATGGAAGACACAGGAAACGAACAATTTACAACCACAACGGTACTGGTTTGCCCAATTTGCCGAGGACCCCTGACAAGCTTGCCAAGTTTGCCCGAGGCGATCCGAAAATACGAATGCGGGGAACTGAAGGGCTTCTGCGGGCGGCATGATTGGCAATATGCGGTATGGTCCATAGAACCAGATAAAATCCAAAGTCAAGACCCTGATATTTCAAACTGACACACTACCCGGAGTTAGAACGTAAGGCGCGCAACGATCGTGCCCTGGCGTTCTCCGCTGACGGTGCCGGTCGTGTTGATCGTTCCGAAGCCGCTTACATACCGGCCGTCGGGACCCCGCGCCGGGATGGTACCCAGAAGGCCGCCTCCGGTGGTACTGGTTCCTGGGTTGGGATTTATGTACGTCCCAACCGTCCCGCCCAGCAGCAGCGACCGATTGAAAACGTTGTTGAACTCAGCGCGAATCTGAAGTGAGAGGCGCTCCTTAACGCGGAAAACTCGCCCAAAGCTCGCCAGTTCCGACGGACGCCGCTGATACCGATAGTCGTTGTAGTAGGCCGCCGATGGGCTGAACTGCCCACTGGGAGTATTGGTCCAGGCGGCGGGGTTCAGCACCTGCGTCTGGCTGGGGTCGTAACAGTGGCAGTTTATATCCACCAAGTAAGGGTCAACTCCAGGAACCCGCGTCGCATAGGTTCCGCGCAGCAATGTGGCGGAGTTGTTGTTGGTTGGGCTGAGCGGCGCCTGAATCGGCAACCCGCTGCCGTACTGCAGCACCGCACCAATCGTCCAGTCCCTGACCATGGCGCTGAGCCAGCGGTTCTGATCCAACTTCGGCGTCGTGTAGTTAGCAGCTAGGGTCATCCAATTTGGGCGCGACGAGTTGGATAGCTGCTTGTTGGTGTCTCGATTGAAAACATCGTTGATAATTCCCAACCCCGTGTAGTCCTCGGCGCCAAGCTGGAGCTCCTTCGAGCGGGTATAGGTAAATGTGAAGTCCAAGCCATGAGAGAAGCGCTTGGTGCCCTTCAATTGAAGGGAGTCATACCAGGTCTTGCCGAGCGGTGCGCCAGTTGCGCCCAAACTTGTGAACTGCGGGAAGGGGCGCAGCGATTGCGCCACGGTTTGTGTCAGCGGGAAGCCGGCATAAGGAACCTTGTTCTGGAACCGTCCCGCCGCCGCGAGGTTCAGCGGCGAAGCAAGAATGGCGCGATCGGCCGCATTGTTCCAATCCAATCCGTATTGACTCAAAAGGTTTTGCGGTGTGAGCGCGTTGTAGTCCAGCAAGGAAGCCGTTCTCCACCACACCCCGCGATTGCCGACGTAGCTGGCTTCCACCACCAGATTCCTGAATACTTCGCGCTGCAAGCCGACGTTATATTGCAACATGCGTGCGGGACGCCCATAGTTCTGATCGACCACCGTTGGGCCGGGTCCAGGAGTGGCCGACGCCGGAAACAAGTTTGCTCGCAGGTCCGGCCAAATCGGAGTGAGCGGAATACCTTGGCTCAGGATCATGGCAGGATCGCCAAAGCTGGCACTAGGCTTGGTCTGGTTGGCGCCTGCGGAGCCCTGTCCGCCTCCCTGAGACGACGAGTAGCTAAGGCCGATCGCCCCCCGCAATACCGTCTTGGAATGGATCTGATAGGAGACGCCTATACGGGGCGCATACGCCCAGGGATAGTTTTTAGCGAACCGGCAGTTGCAGGTGGCCTCATAGATGGTCGCGCCCGGATGTCCACCTGCCGTGGCATTGGCAAGGGTCGGCGAAAAATCGGGCGAACGTCCGTATTGTTCACGCGGATACGTCATCAGGTCCCACCGGACGCCGTAATCGACCGTGAGCTTGCGCGTAACCTTCCAGGTGTCCTGGGCGAACCAGGCGTAGAAGCCGCGGCCGCCGCGCGTATTCGTCGGTTGCGCCAGGGTGACGCTGCTGGGCCGGCCTAGCAGGAGGCTGGCATAGGGGAAGCCGGCGAACAATCCGCCCAGGGCCTGGCCCTGGAAAAAGGAATTGTTGGTCTGATCCTGACTGAACACAAAGCTGCCGCTGGTATTGGTATTGGTCACGGTGGGATAGCCGTCAAAGCGCACCTCGCCGCCGAATTTGTAGCTATGATTGCCCTTCACCCAGCTCAGACTGAGGTTTCCGGTGGGTCTTTGGAGCAAAGCGCGCACTTGCCCCGTATAGGGACCCATCGATTGCACGCCGCCCAAACTCTGCGCTCCCATAAGAGACCCCGTTATCGGCCCATTACCCAGTGGCGCCCCGAAAACCGGGACGCGGGCGCCCGTAGTCGGTCCGAGCGTGCCACCTGAAATTCCCAGCACCTTGACCATGTCGAAATTCGTGATCGGCGCTGTGTCCCCGAAATCGTTAACGATGTAGCCCGCGCCAAAGTGGAGCAGCATGGTGGGCGTCACGGTGTAATCGAGGTTGAGGCGGTACGTGCGCGAATAGATGTACGTGCCGCGCGTCGCAGTGATGGTATCCGGAAAACCTTCGGAGAGAGCAAAGCCGCCGGGAGCGTACTGCACCTCGGTGGTGGTCGTCGACCAGTAGCCGGAAATCTTGAATTTCGAGCTAAAGGAGTGATCCATTTTCAGCGACGGAATGGGCGTGACGCGCTTGCTCGGGAACGGATTGATGTAGTTATTGGTTAGCGTCGCCGCCGTTCCGAAGTTAGGCAGAGGTATCAGGTTCTGCAGCTTGACCGCGGACGGATCGAAGCTGGTGATCGGAATTTGATTGCCGACGAATTGCAGGCGTGCCCGCGTTCCGTTCGGAGCCAATCTCTCGGTGGCGGGATCGAAGATCATCCCTTGGAACATCTTGTTGCCCAATCCGTCGGTCGCGAGCGCTCCCGTAAAGGGCGCCCCAATCAGGTTGGAGAAGTTACCGGCGCGATAAGCCAGGGTCGGAACCGTGTCCGTAACCGTGTTGACAATGGTCGACTCGCGGAACTGCTCGTAGTTGAAGAAGAAGAATGTCTTGTCCCGTCCGTTGTAAATCTTGGGGATCAAGACTGGTCCGCCGAGAGTGCCGCCGAAATCGTTACGGCGCTGTTTGTTACGAAAATGATCGAAGGATTGGTGCGCCCATAGCGCTTCATTGACCAGGTAGTCGTAAGCCGAACCGTGGAAGCTGTTGGTGCCGGACCGGGTGGTGTATTGGATCAGCCCGGAGCCCGCCTGGCCGAACTCGGCCGAATAGTTCGAAGCTTGGATGGCCACCTCTTCGAGCGCATCGACGCTGGGCTGCATCTGCGCCTGGGAGTTCGAGGTATTCACACCGTTGGTGATGTCCTGGCCATCGAGCTTGATACCGAAGGTGTTGGTCGGCGCGCCGTTGACGCGCATGGACGTATTGGGGACCCAGAACACGCCGGCCGTCAGCACCGACGAAGCCAGGGGATTGCGCACGCCGTGCGTACTTGAAGTCGCCGGGCCGACGCCGAGAATGGGCAGTGAATTCATGCGGTCGGTTGTGACGTTGGAGTTGACGGCAGCGCTCTCGGTGCTAAGCATCGAGGCTTGCGCCGAGACGGTGACCGATTCCGCGTTTGTGCCCACTTCGAGCACGACGTCGATGCGGATGGTCTGGGCCGCCTGGACGCCCAGGTTCTGGCGAACGTGCGTCTTGAATCCCGGCACGTTCACGGTCAACTGGTATGTGGACGCCGGCAGCTGCGAGAAGGTGTAGTTGCCGGTAGAGCTGGTGGCCGTCTGGTAGACAGTACCGGTTTCGCTATTCTTCAAATCCAGAGGGGCATTCGCGACCACCGCGCCCGCCGGATCGGAAATAGTTCCTGTGATGGTGCCGGTGGCCGTTTGGGCAAACGCAGCCGCGGAGCACAGTATTAGTGCGAACAACAGACACAACGAACGCATTCTCATTCCCCCTGATTGCATACACGCCGATCTACGGAATCGTATGCGATTGCCGCAGGGATGTCAATGTATACTTGCAGCCACTTGTTCGGAAATGCCTGAAAGCACGCGGCGTCCTTAGTTCTTGCGAGACGTACGCCCGTGGCTGGCATCGCCGCTCCGGATTCGGAGCCACCTCGCTACGCGAGGCTTTGGTGGCGCCTGTCCCAAATTAATTTGAAACGCCTTGCCCCCTAGGGTTATCCCCAGATGTAATGGCAGTACCAGCTCCCGCCCGTCAACTCGACATCCTGCTGGCGGAAGACAATGATGCGGACACTTTCTTGACGATGGCCGCGTTCAGGGATGCAAGAATCCCGAATCGCATACACTGTGTTCCCGACGGCGAAGCTGCCATCGCCTTCCTGAGGCGCACGGGCGAGCATAGCGAAGCCCCACGGCCGGACCTTATCCTTCTGGATCTGAATCTACCTAAGCTCAACGGATTTAAGGTGTTGGAGTCGATAAAGGCGGATCCCGAGTTAAAGAACATTCCCGTGGTTGTGGTCAGTGGGAGCGATCGTGACGACGATATCCAGCGAGCCTATGAGCTCCAGGTTTCGGCCTTTCTGGTTAAGCCGCTAGAAGTGGACGAATACTTCGCGGCGATCCGCTCGCTCAAGCAACTCTGGTTTCACGCGGCTTCGGTGGTCCCGAGACCGGACTCCCAGGCATAATTCGCCCAGCTAGCTACATCCGCTGGTGCCGCCGCAGTTTTCGCACTTGTAGCACGAGCCGTTTCGGGTCATCAGGCCACCGCATTCGGAACACGACGGGGCATCGGCCACTACTGCTGAAAACGGCAGCGCCTGCTGCGGATCGGGCTCGGTGACGCGAAGCGTCGATCCTTCACCGGCCTCGCCGCTGGTGGCGTACTCCGCGCCGATGAAGCGCGCGCCCATCCAACGGAAAATGTAATCCATGATGGACTTGGCGTAGGGCACCGTCGTGTTGCCGGTCCAGCCGCTAGGCTCGAAACGCACGTGGCTGAACTTGTCGACGAAGAACTTCAGCGGCACGCCGTACTGCAGCGCGTAGCTGATCGCGGTGGCGAAGGAATCCATCAGCCCCGAGATCGTGGAGCCTTCCTTGGCCATCGTGACAAACAACTCGCCGGGCGAACCGTCCTCATAGAGACCAACGGTCATGTAGCCCTCATGGCCGCCGATCGAAAACTTGTGTGTGATCGCGTGCCGCTCGGCGGGAAGCTTGCGTCGCACCGGCCGGTACACGATCTTTTCTTCGATCTTAATGGTGGGCGCAACAGCCGCGGGTCCGTTGGCGGCCTTCGCGCCCTTGGATGTTCCCGAGCTGAGCGGCTGCACGCGCTTGGAGTTGTCGCGATAGATCGCCACCGCCTTCAATCCGAGCTTCCAGCTCTCGGTGTAGGCGTTCATCACGTCTTCCGCCGTGGATTCTTCCGGCATGTTGATGGTCTTCGAAATCGCGCCGGAAATGAAGGGCTGCACCGCGGCCATCATGCGGACGTGGCCCATGTAATGGATGGACCGGTTGCCGTTCTGCGGGCGGAAGCTGCAATCGAAGACCGCCAGGTGCTGGTCCTTCAAATGGGGCGCGCCCTCGATGGTGCCGGTGGAATCAATGTGCTCGACAATGGCGCTGACCTGTTCGGACGTGTAACCCAACTTGATCAGCGCGTTCGGCACGGTGTTGTTTACGATCTTGATGACGCCGCCGCCGACCAGTTTCTTGTACTTCACGAGCGCGAGATCGGGCTCAATGCCGGTGGTATCGCAATCCATCATGAACCCGATGGTCCCGGTGGGAGCGAGCACCGTGGTCTGGGCATTGCGGTATCCCGCTACGCGGCCCAGGTCGTAAGCTTCTTCCCAGCACTTGCGGGCGTGTTCGTAGACGGCCTGGGGGACGCGCTTGCTATCGATCCTGAGAGTCGCGTCGCGGTGCATGCGAATCACGTCCAGGAATGGATCCTCATTGACGGCGTAACCGGCGCACGGACCCGTGGAATCGGCTGCGATACGCGCGCTGGTCAAGTAGGCCTGCCCGCACATAATGGCAGTGAGCGAAGCAGCCCAGTCGCGGCCCTGATCGCTGTCATAGGGAATGCCCATAGACATGAGCAGCGCGCCTAAGTTCGCATAGCCCAGCCCGAGCGGGCGGAAATCGTGCGAGTTCCTGGCGATCTTCTCGGTGGGATACGCCGCGTTGTCGACCATGATTTCCTGCGCCACGATTACGGTGTCTACCGCGTGACGATAGGCTTCGACGTCGAACTGTCCGTCGGGACCGACGAACTTCATCAGGTTCAAGGACGCCAGGTTGCAGGCTGAATCGTCCAGGAACATGTATTCCGAGCAGGGATTCGATGCGTTGATGCGCGCCGTGTTCCTGGAGGTGTGCCAGCGGTTGACGGTGGTGTCAAACTGCATGCCAGGATCACCGCACTGGTGCGTAGCCTCAGCGATCTGGCGCATCAGGTCGCGCGCTTTGTAGCGGTCCACGGGCTGCCCGTTGACGCGCGATTTGGTCCACCAGTCGGAATCGGTTTCCACCGCTTCCATGAACTCATCGGTGACACGAATGCTGTTGTTGGCGTTCTGGAAGAAGATGGAGCTGTAAGCTTCGCCGTCGAGCGACGAATCGTAGCCAGCGTCAATCAGGGTGTGAGCCTTCTTCTCTTCCTTGGCCTTGCACCAGATGAAGCTCTCGATATCGGGGTGATCGGCGTTGAGGATCACCATCTTCGCGGCGCGGCGGGTCGTGCCTCCGCTCTTGATCACGCCCGCGAAGGCGTCGAAACCTTTCATGAAGCTGAGGGGGCCGGAAGCGCGGCCGCCGCCCGAAAGGATTCCATTTTCTTCGCGCAACGTGGAAAGATTGGTGCCGGTGCCGGATCCCCACTTGAATAACATTCCTTCCGTCTTTGCTAGTTCGAGAATCGATTCGAGGGTGTCGCCCACCGAATTGATGAAGCACGCCGAGCATTGCGGGCGCGATTCGCCGGGGTTCAGTTTCTTGACTGTATTGGCCGCTTCGTCGAAGAAGTAGCCGTAGCCGCGCGGCTCCGCGACGCCGACATTGAACCAGACCGGCGAGTTGAAGCACGCCTTCTGCGTCAGCATGAGGTGAGTGAGCTCGTGACGGAAATTTTCGGCGTCTTCAGGAGTTTTGAAATAGCGCTGCTCGGCGCCCCAGCCGGCGATGGTGTCGCACACGCGGGACACCAACTGGCGGACGCTGGTTTCGCGCTCCGGCGAGCCTATTTTGCCGTAGAAATATTTGCTGACGACGATGTTCGTGGCCGTCTGCGACCAATCCACCGGCACTTCGATATCGCGCTGCTCGAAAATGACCGCGCCTTTATCATTGCCAATGGTGGCGTTCCGCAGCTCCCACTGCACGTCGTCGTAAGGGGTTTTCCCAGCCTCGAGCCGGGCGGTAAAGTACCGCGGAAAAACAACCCCAACGCGTTCTGGAACTGGTATAGGCCTCCGGACGTCCTTTATCTTCATCGCAACACCCAATCCTAATTGTCCCATGTACACGCCTTTCTGTATTCTGCGGGGGAGGAATCTTCGTGGTCTCCGCTCGTGAAAATTCCGCTGTCGGCAATGTTAACCCCTACATCTGGGAGTGTCAACCAGAAAATACCCTAGGGATCGTATGCCACTGACGGATCGGAGCAGTTTAGTCAATCATGACATTCTTAATCGACAATGTACCTTTCATGCTATACTGACCTACGTGAGCAGGCTCAGTCACTTACAGGCTTTAGAGGCTGAAAGCATCCACATCATCCGCGAAGTAGCGTCGGAATTTCAGCGTCCGGTGATGTTGTATTCGATCGGCAAGGATTCGTCGGTGATGGTTCGCCTTGCGCAGAAGGCATTTTACCCCGGCCCGATTCCGTTTCCACTACTCCACGTGGACACCACTTACAAATTCAAAGAAATGATCGAATTTCGCGATCAGTTCGCGGCCGAACTGGGTGTGAAGCTCATCGTGCACTCGAATACTTCCGCGCTTGAAGCGGGGGCGAACCCATTCCGGCTGGGAACGGAGCGCTGCTGCGGATTGCTGAAGACACAATCGCTGCTCGACGCTCTGCGCGCAGGCGGATTCGACGCGGCCTTCGGCGGGGCACGGCGGGACGAGGAAAAATCGCGCGCCAAGGAACGAATTTTCTCGTTCCGCGATTCGCTGGGGCAGTGGGATCCGAAGAACCAGCGTCCCGAGCTCTGGAATCTGTTCAACGGCCGCGTGGAACCGGGCGAGAGCATCCGCGTGTTTCCGCTTTCCAACTGGACCGAGATGGACGTCTGGCAGTACATCCACGTAGAGAACATCCCGATCGTGCCGCTATATTTCGCCAAAGAGCGACAGGTGCTGGTACGGGGAAATTCACTGATTATGCCCGAGCAGGATTTCGTGAAACCGCTGCTGGGCGACCGCCTGGAAACAGTTCGATGCCGCATGCGGTCCCTGGGCTGCTCGCCTTGCACCGGGGCGATACGGTCGGATGCCGATACGCTGCCGAAAATCATCGCGGAGCTGGTGGCGGTGCGAAATTCCGAGCGCGAGAATCGCGTGATCGATCACGATCGTGAAGGATCGATGGAGCTTAAGAAGCGGGAAGGTTATTTCTAATGGCCGCTCCTTGGCGGTCGCGGTTCGGTGCTGGGCAGGAGACGCGCTAAAATGGCTGCTGCGCTCGTGCAACAACCCACCCCGCAGTCATTCAATATCGAAGAATTCCTGGCAGCCGAGGAGTCCAAGGGCCTGCTGCGCCTGACCACGGCAGGCAGCGTCGACGACGGCAAGAGTACGCTGATCGGCCGTCTGCTGCATGACGCGAAGGGCGCCTACGAAGACCAGTTGAAATCGGCCGTGCGCGGCGGCCAGATTGATTTTTCGCTGCTGACCGACGGACTGCGCGCCGAACGTGAGCAAGGCATCACCATCGACGTGGCGTACCGCTATTTCGCGACGCCCAAGCGCAAATTCATCCTGGCCGACACGCCCGGTCACGAGCAGTACACGCGCAACATGGCTACTGGCGCTTCAACCGCCGAGCTCGCCATCATTCTGCTGGACGCGCATCGCGGGCTGACCACGCAATCGCGCCGCCACGCTTTCATCGCGACGCTGCTGGGTATTCCGAATTTCGTGATCGCGGTGAACAAAATGGACCTGGTGGGGTATGACCAGGAGGTTTTCAACCGTATCCGCGCGGAATTCGAGCCTTTCCTGGAACGGATTGGGACCAAGGATTACTATTTCCTGCCGTTAAGCGCCCTGAAGGGCGACAACGTGGTCGATCGGGGCACTCATATGCCCTGGTTCGATGGCCCGTGTCTGCTGGAGTATCTGGAGACGGTGGAAACCGCCGACCGCATGATCCAGGCGCCCTTCCGCATGGCAGTGCAGAGAGTGGTTCGGCCGGATCAGAACTTTCGCGGGTACGCGGGGCTGGTCGGATCGGGGACCATCCGGCCGGGCGACGAAGTACAGGCGCTGCCTTCCGGCAGGCGTTCCAAAGTTCGTCGCGTGGTCACGTTCGACGGCGATCTCGAGATGGCGCATGCGCCCATGTCGATAACGCTCACATTGGCCGACGAGATCGACATCAGCCGCGGTGACATGATCTCGGCAGGAGCGCCACCGCAATCGGCGCGGACGTTCGACGCGACCATGGTGTGGTTCGACGCGCATCCGCTCGATCCGGCGCACGATTATCTGATCAAGCACACCTCGCACACGCTTCCGGCCCGGGTAGACGGCGTGCGGCATCTGGTGAATGTCGCCACGCTCGAAACGGAACCGGCCGCGACCTTGGCAATGAACGAAATCGGTGTGGTTCGTATCGCTGCGTCGCAGCCGCTGTACTTCGACCCATACCGGGAAAATCGCGTCACTGGCAGCTTTATCCTGATCGACCGGAAGACCAACCATACGGCAGGCGCTGGCATGATTCTGGCCGCCGCCGAAGGGTCGCTCGAAGACGCCGCGGATCGCTTAGTCCGGCTGGTACGTGCGGCGATTCCGGAGGGCTCGCACCTGAATCTGCCCACCGACGATGCGCAGGCCATGGAAGTGGTGCGCGGGTTACTGAAAGGCGTCCTGAAATGAGCACTTCCACTATCGACGCGAAGACCGAACAGGCCCGCGAGCTCATCGCCAGGCTTCTGCGCGAGGCCGCTGCGCCCTGCGTCACATCCAGCTTCCAATCCGAGTGCGTCGTGCTGGTGCACATGCTACTGGGTGAGAAGCCGCAGATTCCCGTGCTGTTTCTCGAGACCGGATATCACTTTCCCGAAACGATTGAGTATCGCGATAAATTGGCCGCGGAGTGGAAGCTCAACTTATTCAATCTCGAGGCGAAGCAAAGTGTCGCGGACCAGGAATCGCAGTTCGGGATCCTGAACCAGACCGATCCGAGCCGCTGCTGCAAGCTGCGGAAAGTCGAACCGCTGTTCGCCGGCCTGACGCCCTACGATGCCTGGTTTACGGCTCTGCGGCGCGACCAATCGCCCACGCGCGCGAATCTTCAGCAGGTGGAGCCGTTCAAGCTGCCCAATGGACAAGCGATCCAGAAGATCAGCCCGCTGGCGGATTGGACCACTCGCGATGTGTGGCAGTATATGCAGGCTCATAACATCCCGGAGCTTTCACTTTACGAGCAGGGCTACACCAGCATCGGCTGCAAGCCGTGCACGGCGCGGCCGCTCGACCCCAATGACCCTCGCTCAGGACGCTGGCAGGGCCAGGGCAAGCTGGAGTGCGGCATCCATATCCAAGAAAAGTAGACCCATAGAATAAATCATGGAAATCGCCCTCGGCTTCGTCATCGCGATTTTCATCGCGATCACCGGGGTAGGGGCGGGCTCCATGACCACGCCTCTGCTGATCCTTCTGCTCGGCATGCCCACGAAACAGGCGGTGGGCACCGCACTGATCTTCGGCGCCGCGGTGAAGATCCTCACAACACCGCTTTACATCGCACGACGGCAAGTGAACTGGCGCGCGTTTGGGTTTCTCATGGCAACCGGACTGCCGGGAGTACTCATCGGCACGCTATTGCTGCAAGGCGTTAAGAGCGATCTGCTGACGGCGTTTGTCGGGTTTACGATCGTGAGCATCGCAACACTCAACCTTTTCCGTTTTTCCAGCATCACCCGGCACGACCGGACTCCCTGGCTGGCTGCGGTCGGTTTACCGATCGGCGTGGAGGTGGGTTTTTCCTCGGCGGGGGCCGGCGCGCTGGGTGCACTATGCCTGATGAACATGACCATGCTCACTCCTGCTGCCGTGGTCGGGACCGATCTGAGTTTCGGCCTGGTGATATCGCTGGTGGGCGGCGGGATTCACGCGGCGCTGGGCGATCTTAATACACAGGTGCTGATCAAGCTATTGATCGGCGGAACTGCGGGAGCGCTGGCCGGCGGCCTGCTCGCGTCGCGACTGCCTTCAAAGAAACTGCGTCTGGTGCTGTGCGTGGCTCTCGTATTACTCGGTGCGAATCTGTGCTGGAAGGGCGTATCGGATTACCGGAAGGCGCAGGCTCAGGAAATCACGGTCAAGAAGTAATTTCCAAGGTTACCGGCGCGAGCTTCCGCCGGCCGATGCGTACCTCAAGCTGGTGTTGGCCAGGAGCGATCTCATCAGGCAGGCGGAAATTCACTTCGAATCTCTGGGGTCGAGGGTCGGTGCAGAGAAACTCCAGATCGCCCACCGGAAGCCCGTCCACGGAAGCTTCAATTTCATGCGGGCGCGCGACCTCTTCCAGAATCATCTTCACCTGACGCGTCTCGATGCGTTTGTCGGCCACCAGGTTCATTCCATCGGTGACCGAGCAAATGCATGGCACGGAGGGACCGGGCGGGATCACACGTAATGTCGCCAGAGGAGCCAGAGGCTGCTCCAGCCAGCGCAGTTCGATAGGGAGCAATCCGGTTGCTTCCAGCTCCGGCAGCATCACGCTGACCTGTTGCAAACCGTCGTTCATCAGTGGGCCGATGTAGGTGACGGTACCCAGCGAATCGCCTACCTGAACCCGTATGTGGTGAAGACCAGCGTCAACAGGCAGGTTTTCGACCCATAGGGAAATAGACGCATAGCGTCCGCGCGACGGCGCTCCCGGTTCCGAACTGTGCGAGTTGGTAATGCGTCGAACGCGCGAGGTGGTATCGGGAAACTGGCGCTCGGCCTGCCCGTCTTGCCAACCCGGCGCCTGCTTCCTCCAAGTGGTCCACATGTACTGTGTTCCCGCTCCTTCCAGAGCCAATAACTGGAGGTCGTGCATTTGGGTGAATTCGAGCACCTCGCTTGAGCCGATACGCGCGCCTGCCCACGTGTCAAACGACGCTTCGCGTGCGGGCATTCCGTTGAACTGGAGCCGGGCCAAGCCGCCGGGCTTCAGTACGCGGTGGGTTTCCCGCATATACGAGACGATGACTTCGCGGCTAGGCACATGCTGGAACACGGCATAGGAATAGACGAAATCGAACGACTCGTCGGCGAACTCACTGAGGCTGGCTCCATCGGTGGCGTGCGGGTGCGCGTTCGGGATGTCGCGAAGCCGCTCGCGCGCCAGGGCGATCATCTCATCGGAAACGTCCACGCCATGGATTTCCGCAAAGTGGCGACTCATGGGACGCATCAGGCGGCCGGGACCGCAGCCGATCTCGAGCGCCTTCCACGCACTGCGCTGGGTCGCCGGCACGCGACGCAGCTCGGATTCCAGACCGTTTATGACTTCGGTGGCGGTCGCGTAGAAATCCGCGTCAGTCTGTTCGCGGCGGCCGAAGGCGACGTAGTAACCAGCGTCTTCGCGGGCGCGGGCGTTCCAATCGTCACGCATGCGGCCGGAAACTTCGGAATCGCCCATATTAGGTGCGTGTCACTTGCGGCTGGAGTAGCGGTTGAGCTCGGTCATCAGGGCGCTTGCCGCTTTGGGTGCTGCCACGTTGCTCTTGGTGATGATTTCGCGATTGGTGATTTTCTTGCCGTACAGATCCATGTTCCACTCTGAGTCTTCGCGCAATGTGGCGCCGCTCAACGAAAGACCAGCGAATAGACCGCGCTGGCGGGACCAGGTGAGGATCTCGGCGGTCAGGGCAGCGTCGGTTTCCGCCTGTGTGGATCGGCCGACAGGTCCAGCGGCGACTGAGGCGTCGGCTCCCAGCGTGAATTTGGTCGACAGGAGGCGGTCCATGCCTTTCTCATTCATCACCAGCATGAACACATCGGTATCGGTACCGCCAATCTGGAAACCGAAGCTTCCGCCCTCCACGCGAACCGAGCCGGGCGCCGACCAACCTACGCCACCCGAGCGGCGGCAGCTCACGAAACCCTTACCGTATTTGCCGCCGACGATAAAAGCGGCCTTCTTGAGTCCGGGCACGATCACGATGCACTGTGCACGCCTGAGGAGGTCCTGCGGAATGGATTTATCGGGGATGCCCATGACGTCTTTCAGGGCATCGGAGGCTGCTCCCAGGCGCTCCGGCGCTTCGGCGGCGGACAACAAACCCGCACCGAGCGTCACGGCGGCGATCCATTGGAACTTCATCGGGCTAAGCTTCATCAGTTTCCTCCCATGACTTCATCGACGAAATATTTTGCGCTTTTTAGCATCATCTCACGTCTCGTCAGGACTCGTCCCGTTCCACCATGCTGGATACTTCTACCTTGCGAACGCCGTAGACTCTGCGGATCATCCGGCTGATCTCCGCAGCCACTCGCTCCGGCGATTCTTTCGCGTCCAGATCGAGTTCTACTTTTAAGTACACATCAGTGCGCGGCACATTTCGATCATACGATGCCCGAATTCACAGGACAGCGATGATACGATGAAGATAACTCAAGCGTGAACATTCTTTGCAAATTGTGTCAAAAGAGGCGCGCGAAGCGGCACTGCCCGGGTGTGGATGGTGAAATCTGCCCGGCCTGCTGCGGCACGGAGCGTGAAAATACCGTGGATTGCCCTCTCGACTGCGTGTATCTGCGCGAGGCGCGAATTCGGGACAGGCCGGTCCCCATTACCGAGGAAGATCTTCCCAATAAAGACATTCGCCTGAATGAAGATTTCGTTCGCAAACAGGAACACGTGGTGATGTGGCTGGCGCATGCTTTGGCGCGCGTGATGGAGGCGCGCCGGTCGGTGGACGGCGACGCTCGCGAGGGCCTGGAAACACTCATCAAAACCTACCGGACGCTGGAATCCGGCTTGATCTACGAAACGCGTCCGCAAAATCCGTACGCGGCTGAGATTCAGGAAGCGCTGAAGCAGGCGATTGACGAGCTTCGCAAGCACCTGACCGAAACCAGCGGCATGCAGACGCTGCGAGATGCGGACGTGCTCGGTGCGCTGGTTTTCCTGCAGAGACTGGAATTGCAGCACAACAATGGAAGGCGGCGCGGGCGTGCGTTTTTCGATTTTCTACGCACGTACTTCCCGATTCAGACACAGCCGGCGGTGGTGGCCTGATGAGCACCGGATACGTGGTTTTCGCGCATGGCTCGAGCATCGAATCGGCTAATGAGGCGGTGCGGGCTGTCGCCGCGGAAATGGCGCGTCGCGGAGGGTTGGAGACGGTGGAAGCCGCATTTCTCGAAGGCGGCAAACCAGATCTGGCCGGTGCTTTGGAGGCGATGGCCGGAAAGGTCTCGCGCGTGGTGGTGGTGCCCTATTTCCTGACGCTGGGGCTGCACCTCCAGCGCGATCTGCCGAGGCTGATCGAGAAGGTCAAGAGCGCGCATCCGGGGCTGGCGATTGAAGTGACGCCGCCGCTGGACCAGCATCCGGCCATGGTGGAGGCGCTGCTCGACCGGGCGCGGGATGCGGCATGGAAGCAAGGCTGATTGATTCGCGGGAGATCGCGCCAGGCGTGCGGCATTTCGGATTTGAAGCCCTGGGAGTGGAGCGGCTGGATTTCCTGCCGGGCCAGTTCACGTCATTCAAGGACATGATTGAAGGCAAGGAGATCACGCGTGCGTATTCCTTGGCCTCCGCGCCATCGGGAACCAACCGCTTTGAGCTGTGCCTGAACCGTGTGGAGCATGGTCATCTTTCGCCACGGTTGTTCGACATGAAGCCGGGTGATCGCATGGAAATGCGCCAGCCGCTGGGCCAATTCGTTCTGCGGCAGCCTCCGCGGGATTCGATTTTCATTGCCACAGGCACTGGCATCGCTCCGTTCCGATCGTTTCTGCAGGCGCATTTGAACGAATCGTCGCCCAGCTTTACACTGTTGTTCGGCGTGCGATACGAATCACACCTGCTATACCGTACGGAGTTCGAGGAGCTGGCGCTTCGCTATCCCCACTTTCGATTCTGGCCGACGCTGAGCCGTCCGGACGCGGAATGGAACGGACGCCAGGGGCACGTGCAGACGCATCTGGCAGAAGCCGTCGGCGAACGGCGCGATGTGGACTTCTATCTGTGCGGCCTGAAAGAAATGGTGGACGATGTGCGGGGCGTTCTCAAAGGCCAGGGATTCGACCGCAAGCAAATCTTCTACGAGAAATACGACTGATGCGGCAGATCCTTCTGGTGCTGGGCGGAGTCTGCGTCTTCGGCGTCGTGGCGGCGGTGATGATCAAGATCATGCCCGCTCCGAAGGATTCCGATTACCTGGTGATCGGTTCCGTCGCAACTTTGGTTTCGTTGCTGGTCATGTTCTTGGTTTTGATCGCCACGCGGGTGAAAACGCCGGATCCGTTTTTCAAGAAACGAAAGAAGAAGCGCTAGAACGCGCTCCTATCGCGCGGGGCGAACTTCCACCTGCTTGTAAATGGCGCGGGTCTGATCCAGAGTCGGAAAACTCATCCCCGGAAGCGCGGCGCTGGCAGTGCCCGCCGCCACGGCCCATCGGAGAGCATCCGCGAGCGATTTCTTCTTCTCCAGCGCCCAGACAAATGCGGCGGCCAGCGCATCTCCCGCGCCGATAGGGCAGAGAGCTTCGATGCGCGGCGGCAGTGCCTCCAGGATTCCGTCCGGCGACGCGGCCAGCGCACCCCGGCTCCCTAGCGACAGAATCACCGCTTCCGGGCCCATGTCATGGATGCGCTGCACCGCTTCGAGAGACTGGCTGCGCGTGATGATGGCGCGACCGAGCAGGCGCTCGGCTTCCTGTTGATTGGGCGAAATGACGGACGGCTTTGCCTCCAGCGCGTTACTGAGCGCATCGCCGTCGGTATCGAGCAGGGTCCGGACGCCGCGGCTCTTGGCGAGCGCAATAATCTCAGAATAGAAGTTCGACGGCACACCCGGCTGGGTGCTGCCGCAGATCATCAGCCAATCGGCTTTCTTGAGACGCGCTTCTACTAGGTCGCGTACCGCGCCCACTTCTTTTTCTTCCAGTGGCGCACCGATTTCGTTCAGCTTGATGGTCAGCCCCTGCTTATCCGAGATGGTCAGATTCGCGCGCCCTTCCGCGCGCACGCGCACTACTTCGAACGGAAATCGCATTTCCGCCAGAAAGTGCTCCATGCGTTTACCGATTTCTCCCCCGGAAGTCAGCAGCGCGAGCGTCTTCCCGCCGAAAGTATGAATCACCTGCGAGGCATTGACGCCGCGGCCGCCGGCGGCTTCGCCCCGCGACAAAATATATCCGCGATCCTCGAATGCGAGGCGGTCAGAAATGATGGTGCGATCGATCGCAGGATTGATGGTAAGCGTGAGAATCAAGTTAACATGGTATCGCGACCTTGCGGGATCATCCACACTTTACGGCGTATCTGGCGCTGATTTGTGTGTGTTTTTTCTGGGGCACCACATACCTTGGAATCCGCATCGCCCTGGATTCATTTTCGCCGGCCGTGCTGGTGTGCCTTCGAAACCTGATCTCGGGAGCCATCACGCTGAGCGTCGCGGCGATGATCGGAGCACATCTGCCGCGCGGACGCGATTTGTGGATCACGGCGGGCTACGGACTGATGGTGATCGGCGTGGGCAACGGCACTTTAGCGGTCGCCGAGCAGTGGATTCCCACGGGACTGGCGTCGCTGTTCGTGACCACTTCGCCGTTTTGGTTCGTGGGTATCGATGCGCTCTTGCCCGGCGGCGAGCGGCTTCATGGACCCACCATCCGCGGCCTATTACTGGGATTCGCGGGAGTGCTGCTGCTGGTAGCGCCAGCGGCCTGGACCGCGCTGACACAACACACGTTCGCTACAGGCGGAGCGGTCGTTCTGGCGTTTCTCATCCTTCAGGTGAGTGGCGCGAGCTGGGCACTCGGTTCGCTATTGCAGCGCAACCGGCGGTCTCGCGCGCATCCGTTCGTGCTGGGAGGGGTGCAGCAGCTCAGCACCGGGCTGGCTCTTCTGTTGCCGAGTGTTTTCCAATTTCCTTCCGCGCATTGGACGGCGCGCGGTCTAGGGGCGATCGTGTACCTGGCGATCTTCGGCGGCATCGTCGGATACAGTTGTTATGCGCTGGCGATGAGCCGGCTGCCGCTGGCGATCGTATCGATCTACACTTACATCAATCCGGTGGTCGCGGTTTTTCTGGGCTGGTGGGTTTATCGAGAACCGTTCGGCCTGCGCGAGGCCGGCGCCATGGCGATCATCTTCGCAGGCGTGGCGATGGTACGGAGGGCGACTTCAATTGCGGTTCAGAAACCAGGCGCCGCCAGCGCCACCGAGAGCCGTTAGCAGCGTGTACGACAGGAATGCATCCAGCAGGACCAGCGCGAGGCTGGAGGGCGTCCGCAGAAGATCGATGCGCCGGGTAATCTCCTCCGGCGACACAGAAGACATCTTGGCCATCTGATCGCGCATGCTCTGCACCAGGTCCGGCTGCGAGAGCATCAGCACCATCATCGTTAGCAGCATGGTGAGAATCGCGAAAACGATAATGCCGGAAATCCAACCCAGGCGAGCCCCCGCCAATACAGTCACTTTCTGCCCGGTCCAGCGCCGATAAAGATATACGGCGAAAAATCCGCCGGCCACGGGAACCGCAAGCGTCAGTGGCCCGGCAAAGGCCGATAGCAGAAACACTGGAATCCCCACAGCCAGCCCCACCCGGACGGCCGTCACATTTCGAAAGCTGATGGGAGGAGGCTCGATGGTCAGTGTGGGCGGCGGTGGTGCGACAATGACCGGCTGCTCGTCTTCCACCAGTAGCGATTCATCACGCTGCGGCTTGCCGCACTTATGGCAGAATCGCGCGTCGGGCGGAAGTTGCGCTCCGCAGGTACAAAACTCAGGCACGTCCCCAGTTTCCCACGTTATTCTGAGGGGTGGCTATGTCTCTGACTTTGCTGGTCCTCGCCGATCCGGCTGCGCCGTGGCTGAAACTGCTGGGAAACCTGGGATCCGATGTAAATGTGATCGTCAGCAACGATCCAGCGAAAGTCCGCGAATCCGCCCCCCAGGCCGACGTCATCGTCAATGGAACGTCCAATCCGCCGTTGTTGAGCGCCGCGATACCGCCGGCCCGGAGAGCGCGGTGGATGCACTCGCTGTGGACCGGCGTCGATAACGTCCTCTGCCCGGAAGTGCTGGCGAGTTCCCTGCCCCTGACCAATGGACGCGGTGTGTTCCGCAGGCCGCTGGCCGAGTGGACCATTGGGGCGATGCTGTACTTCGCTTACGGAATGCGGCGCATGATCCGTCAGCAGGAGGCCGGCGTGTGGGAGGCGTTCACCACCGAGGAAATACAGGGCAAGACGCTGGGGATCGTAGGATACGGCGGAATCGGCAGCACTGCGGCGGAACTGGCGCGTCCGTTTGAAATGCGCATCGTCGCGCTGCGGCGACGTCCCGAGATGTTCCAACAGAATGGCCTGGTGGATCGAAGCTTCGCGCCACCACAGATCAACGAACTGATGGCGACGAGCGATTACGTGTTGCTGGCCGCGCCACTGACCGAGGAAACGCGCGGGATGATCGGCGCGCCGCAGATCGCCGCCATGAAGCCCACAGGCGTTCTGATCAACGTGGGCCGGGGTGCCGTGGTGGATGAGCCTGCGTTGGTGCAAGCACTCGAAAGCGGGAAAATTCGCGGAGCCGCCCTGGATGTATTCGCGGTGGAACCGCTTCCCGCGGGCCATCCGTTCTATCGGCTGGAAAACGTCCTGCTTTCGCCGCACACCGCCGATCACGTGCAGGATTTTATTCATCTGGCCGTCGAGTGTTTCCTTGAGAACCTGCGCCGTTTTCAGGCCAATGAGCCGCTACTGAACCTGGTGGACAAAAATGCCGGCTACTGAGACCATGCGCCCAGAAGTCACGCTCGACGATATCCGCAAGGCCGCCGTACGTATTGAGAACATCGCCAAGCGGACGCCCGTCATGCATTCACGCGGGTTCGATGCCGAGGCCCAGATTACGGCGTTTTTCAAGTGCGAAAACTTCCAGACCGGAGGCGCGTTCAAGATCCGCGGTGCGTCGAACTTTGTGTTTTCGATTCCCAAAGAGGACCTTGCGAAAGGCGTTGTGGCGTTTTCCTCGGGCAATCACGCCCAGGCAGTGGCGATTGCCGCGCGCGCCCTGGGAATTCCCGCCACGCTGGTGATGCCGGTGGATGCCCCTCGCTCCAAGCTCGAAGCTACGCGGGCGCAGGGCGCGAAAATCGTCGAATACGACCGGTTTCGCGAGGACCGGGCGGCGATTGGGGCGCGCATCGCAGCCGAAACCGGTGCCACGCTGGTGCCGCCGTTCGATCATCCCTGGATCATTGCCGGCCAAGGAACCGCGGCGCTGGAACTGTTGGAAGAAGTTCCCGACTTGGACGCCCTGGTCGCTCCCATCGGAGGCGGCGGGCTGATGTCGGGCTGCTCGATCGCGGCCAAGCACCTGCGTCCCGGGATCCGGGTGATCGGCGTAGAACCGGAGAAGGGCAATGACGTGTTTCTCTCGATGGAGGCGGGATCACGTATCGAAATCCCGCCGCCAGATACTGTTGCCGACGGGCTGCGCACACCCGTTCCCGGCATCATCACCTTTCCGATTTTGCAGCGGAACGTCGAGCGCGTGGTCCTGGTGAGCGACGATGAGATCCGGGCCGCGGTAAAGTTCCTGCTGACGCGACTGAAGATTCTGGTAGAGCCCAGCGGAGCCGTGGGGGCCGCGGCAGCGCTGTTCGGCAAACTGCCGGCCGGCCTGGGGCGCGTCGGGATCGTGCTTTCCGGCGGAAACGTGGATTTCGAGTTGCTCGCGGGATTTTAAGCCGCCGCGGGGTCAAATTCGATCGCTCCCGCGATATTGCCCTCCGTATCTTTAAAGAAGATGAGCCGTCCCACGCCCGGAATGGCCACTTTGGGCATTACGATGGTTCCTCCGTTCGCCTCGACCGCTGCTGCGATCGCGTCCACGTCGGCCACTGAAAACGAGCACTCGTAGCCGATTATGCGCGCCCCCGGCACGATCTCGCGCCGTTTCTGGAGCGCTCCCTGGACCGGCGGGCTGGTTTTGTCTCCGGTGCTGATCTGGAAGAACTCGGGCGGTCCCCAGGGTTGGAATTGCCAGCCAAAGACCTTTTCGTAGAAACGGCGGGCCCGGGCCGTATCGTCCGCATTTATAGCGAAGTGTGCGAGGTTGTTGGGCATCGGCCCATGCTATATCATCTGGCACAGAGCCGGATGAGCCTTTGTTATACTAGGTTTGTCTATAGACGATCCCATCGAAAGAGGCGCCTTCGCTGTGGGCGTTGCGCGCGCTACGTAAGCTAATATGCCGAAACGGACATTTCAACCGAACAATCGCAAGCGCGCTAAGACGCATGGATTCCGTGCGCGAATGAAGAGCAAAGACGGACGGGCCGTGCTGTCGCGCCGCCGGGCCCGCGGCCGTCACAAGCTGACCGTAAGCGACGAGAAGGCCGTCCGCTACGCGCACAGTTGATCCGGCTGGCGGCGCGCCCTCTTGTTCGCCCGCGTCCCGGGCTCTGCGCACCGCTGACTTTCGAAAAGTGTATGACCACGGCACGCGCGTTTCCGGCCCGTTGTTCGCCGCCTTTTGCCTGGCGCGTCCCGACGGTCGCGCCGACGACGCGGGTTCCGGAGCGCGACTGGGACTTACGGTTCCCCGCGCAATCGGCGGAAGCGTGGATCGAAACCGCATCAAGCGGCGTTTGCGGGAGGCGTTCCGCCTGCACCGCGCCGAGCTCGATCCGCGGTGGGACATCGTACTTAATCCCCGGCGCACAGCGCTCGCGGCACCCTTTGCGGACCTCGAGCGGGCTCTCAGGAAAGTGATCCAGCAATGCAACGCGCGCTAATTGTGCTCGCTATAAGCCTGCTGCGGATCTACAAGTTGTTGATTTCGCCACTGCTACCCTCGGCGTGCCGTTTTCATCCGACTTGTTCGGACTATATGAAAGAAGCGATCGAAAAGCACGGTGTGATCAAAGGCGTGGGCCGAGGCCTGCGCCGCCTGTCCCGCTGCCATCCCTTCCATGAAGGAGGTTTCGACCCGGTCCGCTAAGGTCCCCTGGTCTCCCCCGCATGCCCAAGAAGGAACTGACAATGGAGACGCGGCTCCTGCTCGCATTCGTGCTGGTGGGGATCGTGCTGGTGTCTTGGAATTACATCTACAAACCACCGCCGCCCCCGCTGAGTCCTGTGCAGGCAACGCAGCCCGTCGTCGAAGCACCGAAGCCCGCGGCTACCCCGCCTCCCACACAGGTGGTCGACCTTCCGGGGCAGGTGCAGGCCAGCCAAGCGGAAGAGCTCAGCATCGAAACCGAACTCTATAGCGTCAGGCTTTCGAACGAGGGCGCCGTGGTTCGGAACTGGATCCTAAAAGGGTACAAAGACGGCAAAGGACAGCCGCTGGACCTGGTAAATACCAGGGGGCTGGCGAAGGTCCCGGCGCCTTTCGCGCTGGCTTTCCGCAACCAGGCGCCTCCTAACGATCCGAACAAAGCGCTGTTCCGGGTGGAGCGATCCGCGGACAATCTCGGGGTGACGTTTGAATACTCCGACGGGCGCACGGCGACCAAGAAAACCTTCCAGTTCATGCCCAAGAGCTACCTGGTGCAGATCACTTCTCAGGTGGTCGACAACGGCGTGCTGTTGCCGCATGAATTCACCTGGCGGGGCGGTTTCGGCGATCAGACTGTTCCGAATCCCGCCAGCATCGAGCACACTGTCTATTACGACGAGGCCAACTCCAAGCTGGTGAAGAACGATGTGAAATCGGCGGATAAGGGCCCCGTAACCACCAGCGGCCAGTACTCGTTCGCCGGCATTGAGGATAGTTATTTCGCGGCCGTGGTTCTTCCCACTACCGGCGGGGGCCTGCAGTTAACGACTTATTCCGACCCGGTCCCGAGCCCGACCGGGACGGAAGAGAAACGGATCGGTGCGGGAGTCGGCGGTTCCGGCCTGAACTCGTTTAACGCGTTCATCGGTCCCAAGGATTCCGAGATCCTGCGCTCGGTTAACCCCAAACTGGACCAGTTGATCGACTGGGGGCGATGGTTCGGATTCATCGCCAAACCGCTGTTCTGGGTTTTGACGTGGACCGCGAAGCATGTGACCGGCAGCAATTTCGGCTGGGCCATTGTAGTGGTTACCATCGCCATCAATATGGTGCTCTTCCCGCTTCGCTTTTCGAGCATGCGGTCGTCCAAAAAGATGCAGGCGCTGCAGCCGCAGATCGCCGCGATCAACGCCAAGTATAAAGATCTGCCGCTGCGCGATCCCCGCAAGCAGGATCAGCAGGCGGAAATGATGGCGCTATACAAGCAGCACGGCGTCAATCCGGTGGGCGGGTGCGTGCCGATGCTGCTGCAACTCCCGTTCCTCATCGCCTATTACACGGTGCTGAGCGTAGCCATCGAGATGCGCGGGGCCAGTTGGATGTGGGTGCACGATCTTTCGCAACCGGAAACGCTAGCTATCCGCGTGTTGCCGGTTCTGCTGGTAATCACCCAGTTCCTGCAGCAAAAGATGACCCCGAGCCCGGGGATGGATCCGGCGCAGCAGAAGATGATGCTGTTCATGCCGCTGGTGTTGGGCTACATGTTTTACTACCAATCGGCGGGACTGGTACTATACTGGTTGACCGGCGGTGCGGTGGGCATCGCGCAGCAGTGGTTGCTTAACCGGGGCACGCCTCCGCAGGCTGCGGCTGTCCCGAGCGCGCCCGTGAAAAAGAAGAAATAGGAACTGATACGGTGTCAAAGAAGTTCACGCTTGCGGACTCCGAGCCGCGCATCCGGCAGTTCCTGGATTTGATGATCAGCCGCACCGGATTCGCGTTGACTTACAAGGTCAGTGCGGGCGAAACGGTGCATCCGGACTTCGAGAATCCAGACGTTCTGGTCCGTTTCGGCGGGCAGGATGTGGATCTGCTGCTGGCAAACAAGGCGGAACTGCTTCTGGCCCTGGAGCAACTGACAACCGAGGCGCTGGGGATGGCTCCAGAGGAACATTCGCTCCTGTGCTTCGACGCGAACGATCATCGCATGTTGCGCATTCAGGAACTGCGCATGAGCGCGATGGCGGCCGCCGAACGCGTCAAGAAATCGCGCATGCCGTTCCATTTCAGCCCCATGAACAGCCGCGAGCGTCGCATTCTCCACTTATCTCTGCGCGACGAGACGGAAGTGCGCAGCGAGAGCGTCGGCGAAGGCCCCATCCGGCAGGTAGTGGTGGTCCCGGCGGACTTGAAAGTTTTGCCGGAACCGATTCGTCCGCCCCGCCCGCGCCCTGAGGACGACGGTGGACGCGGTGGACGTCCTTCATTTCGCGGAGGACGCGACCGGGGAAGCGGTCCAGGCGGCCCGCGCGGTGGCCCACGTGGACCTCGCCGAGACGGCCCGCGCAGTGGCCCACGCTTTTGAGTTCAACGCGCAAAACGGAGCGCTGCGCGCCCTTTGCGCTCTTAGCATTCTTCTGTAAATCCCTTCGTGCGAACCGGTGATACGATCGCGGCTGTCTCCACGCCGTTGGGCCGGGGCGGTATCGGCGTGGTGCGGGTCTCCGGACCCGAAGCCCGTGCGATGGTCGAACGCGTACTGCGATTCCCGAACGGACCGCCCACCTGGAAACCGTGGTCGGCGACGCTCGCCAGTCTGGTGGATCCCGAAGGCCACGTTGTCGACCAGGTGGTCATTACCTACTTTGCTGCGCCGCGCTCCTACACCTCCGAAGACGTACTCGAAATCGCCTGCCATGGGTCGCCCGTGGTGCTGCGGTACGCCCTGGAGCGTCTCTGCCAAGCCGGCTCGCGCCTCGCGGAGCCGGGTGAGTTCACGCTGCGCGCGTACATCAACGGCCGCATTGATTTGCCGCAGGCCGAAGCCATTCGCGATCTGATTGAGGCCACTACGCTCTATCAGGCACGCATCGCGGCGCAGCAGGCAGAAGGATCGGTCTCACGGCGATTGAAGCCGGTAAAAGAGCAGCTGCTGGAGCTGATCGCGCTGCTCGAAGCGGGTATCGATTTCGCGGAAGACGACATCAGTGTTGCGCCCGCAGAAGAAATTCTGCGGCGGCTGGATCCGATCGTGGCGGCGGTCGCGGCGTTGGCTGCCAGTTTCGCCTACGGCAAGCTCGTGCACGAGGGATTCACGCTCGCCATCGTGGGTCGGCCGAATGTCGGCAAGAGCAGTTTATTCAACCGCCTGCTGGAACAAGACCGGGCGATCGTGACCGAGATCCCGGGCACCACGCGCGACGTGGTGTCGGAGACCGCTTCACTTGGCGGGATTCCAGTAAAGCTTTTGGACACTGCGGGCATTCGTCTAGGGCAAGACGTGGTTGAGTCTCTGGGAATCGAACGCAGCTATCAGGCGATGGGGGACGCGGATCTGACCCTGGTGGTGGTGGACGCGTCGCAAACCTTGACCCAAGAGGACGAAGCACTCATCCGGCGGGCCCGGGACGATGGCAAGGCGCTGGTGGCTGCTAACAAATCCGATCTTCCGCGTCTGGCGGGAGTAACGGACGCACTGCCTGTATCTGCTCTTACTGGCATGGGCATCGAAGGACTGCGGCACGCAATTATGGAAGCGATCGCTCCGCACGGGCAATTGGAACAGGAAGGCGGGTTCATTACCAGCCTGCGTCACGAACAACTCTTACAAGAGTCGGGCGAAGCCCTGGCACAAGCCCGCACCGCGACCACCGTGGGGATCCCGCATGAGATGCTGTTGCTCGATCTTTACGCAGCGCTGCGCCCGATCGATGCGATTACCGGCGCGACCACGGCTGACGATATCCTGAACCGGATTTTTTCTACGTTCTGTATCGGGAAATGATCTAGGGTCCCGCGACGTAGAGGCTCACCATATCGGTGAATCCCTCGAGCGTTTGGACAGCGAGACTTCGCAGGCCAGATGCAACAGCAGGAATTTTGCAATTGACCACATACACGCTGCCCAACGTGGGCGTCAAGCCCGCGAAATTGATGTCGGCGCATGGCACGCCTTCGACGTAAACGGCGAACGGGCCGTTCAGCCAGGCATTGGCCTTGGACAACGGACTCAGGGGCGCTGGATCGCCTTCCTTCACCGGCGGAGTCACCGCCCCCAATCCGGTGAGATACACGGTCACATACTCGCCCACTTTGGCTGGATTGGCCTGGTCCACTTTAACAGCGGTCAACGCATGCGCGACGATACCTTCGCCTAATCCATTGGAGGTCCAGCTATACACGCCGGGAGCGGTCGGCGCGAGCGGGACGTCGACCGAATTGGACTTGGTCCCGGTCACTGTGACTTGTACCGTTGCGGTCGATCCCGTGATGGAGTTCGGAACCACTACGCTGATCAGCGTCGGTGAAACCAGATAGATGGGCGCAGGTACTCCGTTGATGGTTACCTGAACTCCTCCCAGCGAAAGCGGATAAGGCGGCGGCGCCGTGACAGTCTGAAATCCGAATCCTGAGCCAAGTAAAGCGGCAAATCCGCCGGGGCTGAGCGGATACCCGAGTGCGAAATTCGCGGCGTTCAAAACGCGCTGTGGATCCAGGAACACGCCGGTTCCCGATTGGGTTGGCATGCGCGCACCGAAATACAGTTCGTAGCTGTTGGAATTGCCGATGTCGACGCCGCTGGTCGCAAACGTCTGGCCGGTGGAGGCCACATCCACGTGCCCGAGGGTCGACTGGTAAGTCCCCGAC
>JAOAPR010000175.1 GCA_025463005.1 Bryobacterales bacterium
GGCCGGACTTTACTTCGATACCCAACTGCTCACGCAGCGCGGTGAATAGCCCAGGGAGGTCCGTGCCGGTCGCGTCTGAATCCGTTTCATCGGTGCCCGGAGCTGCCTGAACGTCGGGCGTCCACCTCAACCGAATGTCAAAGCGGCTCTTAAGGTTCGTTTGGTCGAGAACGGGCCGTCCCAATTCCGACGTAAGCAGCTTCGCAAGGACGGCCATCGTAGCCGCGTTGGTCATCAGCATACCGCGCCCCATTAGAGCGCCACCGCGCGTCGGGCCGTCAGCCGGTGACGAGGAGGGGCCGGTTGCGTCGGGTGTCGCCTGGTCGGTCGACGGCGTCATCTTCGGCCCTCCCTTGGTGGTCACCAAGAGATAGACAGCGGATTCCCGCGTCTCGCGATGCAGCTTCAAACGAAACCGATCTTCCAGAAGGGACTGCATCATGAGGCGCAGCTGAATGTAGCCGGTCTTGGGGTCTTCGGCCCTGGCCTCAATATCGAACCGATCAGAGTCAACCCACTTCGGCCCACCGGAAATCTGAAAGGCGGGAACCTGGTAAGCTGTCGCCATCATCATCTTAAGCGTCGCGTTCTTTCCGTAGCCCCGTCCATTGAAGTTGCCAACCTCCGGACGGCTGTCCGAATTGCTCGGGTGGATCGAGCCTACGGCAAACTCAGGACGTTTAGAGCCGGTTTGCTGTGCAAAGGCACAGCTCAAAAGAACAAGAAAAATCGATGCGATCATCTTGCCCCTCACCATGGTGTGCTCCTTTCCGACCCGAGTCTTGGGACTGCGAGAGACGGCAAGAAGCGCGAGCCATGAAGTCATGTTATCAACTCAAACTGAGTGCAGTAAGGATAACTCGCGGAAAGTCGCGTAGGGCAGACTGACCCGAAGCCGCCAGCATTTCCAGTTAGGCATCTGGCAAGCAGGATAGCTTCCGTTATTGCTCGATGCGATCAAACGGCTCAAAGGCGAACACGGCGCTCGATTTCAGCAAGAAGCTCGCGTGATTGCCTCGCTCAATCATCCCAACATCTGCCAGATCTACGATGTGGGACTGGATTATCTGGTGATGGAATATGTGGAGGGTAAGCCGCTGAAGAGTTCGCGCGGAGGGGTTTCTGCGCATGGTTGTGAAACAGCATCCCCACAAAAGTCCCCACACTCGTTGAAATCAGCCGCTTGCCTGGGGAATAGAGGGTTGGAACTGTTTGAGAACTTTGGCTCGTCAAGTGAGACTCGAACCTACAACCTATTGGTAACAGCCGCTCCTTATGGTGCGGGAATAACAATTCTGGGATGTACACAGAAGGCCAATCCTGCGCCTGCACCAAAACCAAGTCAAGGCATTGTGCCGAAAGGTTTTAGGTCGCTGATTCTCAACTCAAACAGAATCAGCGAAACCAAGTCCGACCTCACCGAGGTGTTCGGCTAGGGGGAATCAGGAAGCGCCGCTGTTAACCAATAGGTTGTAGGTTCGAGTCTCACTTGACTCTCTAAGTCTCCGTTCAACTGCGCAAGATCTTTCGTCGTTCCGGATCTCGCTCGCATCCCAGTCTCGATCGAGCAATGCCGAAACCCAAAAGAGACGCCATTCGGGAGGATCGAATCCACAACGAAGCCATCGTGGACACGTATGGGCCGCACGAGCAGGCCATGGGATGGTATCACTACCTGGAAAACAAACTGCGATTCCCGTTTCAGGCCAGGTGCATCGCTTCCAAAGTCGTTTCACCGCTCAGGAAGGGAGAAACCGTCGAAGTCCGGCGCATGGCGCCCGAAGATTCCTGTTCGAGCGACATGCTAGTGCTGATCCGCTGGCAGAGCCGGACGATGGCCGTGCCCTTGTCTCAACTGGCGGGAGCCAACGTGGATGATTCAACCGCTGAGGCCATCGGTGACTGGCACTACTGGGTAGCGCAAGGCAACTGTTTCTAATCTACGCACGCCTGCCGCAAGCTCACGCTGGACTGCACCACGAATATATAGCCCCGAAGAGGAGGCTGCGTGATGCTGGATTGAATTTTGGGGAGCACACCAGGAATTTGCTGCTATCGTGCAAAGTAAAATCGCCGAACTCAATATGCTTTGACCTTGAATTGCGTTTTTACTGTAAGTTTATTTCGATCCAATTCTGATACGGAGTGCGTGGATCGACGTAAGGACTAGGTACATTAGAGATTTCTATCGCAAATGCCTGCCGCTAATGCTATGGAGCGGAGCGCCAAGAGCCGCGCTCCACCGTACCGCCCGCGGTTATAGTTTGGAAACTACGCTGGCGTTGGTGTTTCCCGGTGTCAATCGAACGGACTAAGTTCCCCGACGAGTCTCGAATGTCAATTCCGGCGTTGGGCTGGTCCACCCAGGCAATCGCCAGTGTACCGTCTGAATCTACAGCGACCGATTCCACCTTGACCCTGCCGTTACCCTGACCCCCGATCCGGAGAGTCAAGAACAAGTGGCCATCTGGAGCAAACAACGTTACGCTATGGCCAGGTTCGCAGGAGTAGAGGTAACCGTTGTAAAAGCCTGGCATCACCTCGCCGATGATCGCCGGAGCCGACGCCTCCATAACGGGTCCGCCCTCGGACCAAGCGGGCAGGCACAAAACCCCGAGGAGCACAATTGCTCGAACCATAACGTGCCTCCTTTACCCATTCTATGACGCGCATACCCAAGATGGCGGAGCGCTGGCCTAGATCCTAAGTCCATGGAACTTTCGCGGGACTCTGTTGAATTGGTTGCGCGGGGTCGCTCTGCGCTCAAAGTCGCGGCCCTTTCCTACCGGTTCGCGGCGTAACGTCCGCGCGGGGTCGCCCCTTCCTAGAGCAGCGGACTCATAAACAGTGTTTGCCAGCGTTACCGGGAGTCACCGAAAGCTGGGGGAATCGTCGCACAGGAAGCACACGGGTGTCGTCCGTGGCCCCGTGCGAGGACGCATGCGCGTGACTTGTGACCACCCACGTGAAAGTCGCACCGGAAGAAGCCGCCTTCGGGGAACGTTATGTTTAAGGGTGTCAACCTGTGGTACGGGACGTTATCACAGATAATAATGGCGGTCAGGCGGCCCTGCAGAAAGGACGTTATGTTGCGCGACCCGGGCAATCTACGCCCCAAAAAACGCTACATATGAAGCTTCGCCGTCAGCCTTGCGGATACACTTTGTCGAAAGAATAACCATCCGCGAACCCGTCGTCTTTCGGCGGCGTCGAGAACATCCCGTCAGGATCGTAACCAAATTTCAGAAATGCAATCAGTCGAAGTAGGAGAACAAGATAAGGATCCGTCCTACAGGAGAGGTGAGCCTCACGAGTGGTCGCAACGATACCCGCGGATTGCGTGAAGTGCAACGGGTGATTGACTGCGTGTAGCGGTTGAACGGCGTCTTTCGTGTGCCAGTAATTGCACCCATCATAAAGATGGTGATGCTCCCAGCCTGCCGGGGGGCGCTCTCCGCGTGCCAATAGAAAGGCCGTTTGTGTGGGGCCGTTCCTCATCCGCACGTCGGGATTTATTTCTTCCCGCCGTAATAAACTGTCAAGCTCTGGTGGGTATACGTACTTCCATGCCTTGCCAGTGCCGGGCTTTGTCCATTCAACGCGCAGGTTTTCCCGTTCTCGAACGCAACCTTCCCAAAGTAACAACGCGCGTTTAGGCCAGGCAATCCAGCAACTCAGATCGTGTTCGGCTTCCGCCACGATTGTTTCTTTGCTCTCGTTGTGCTTCAGCCGCTCCGGTATCGAAACGTGGAGGGCCTGAACTACTTGCCGCAATTCCATTATCGGGCCTTATTATACTTACTCCGCCACCTTCTGCCCACTTCGGTCTCCAACCAAACTTCACGTCTCGGCGATGGGCGGCCTTCAACTCCGGCACGTGTGCGTTCTGAAATTAAGCCCCGTTCCAGTTCGGCCACAGACCATTTCCCTCGCGGTTCTCATCCGACACGCATCCGAGCGGCGAGCGAAATTGGTCTAGACCCTAGCGAGTCGGCTCGGTTACCTGGAGCCATACCAGGAGGATAGTCGCACGGGAAGCAACAATCAGGCGCGAACGACTCTTGGTTTCAGTAAGGTCTTAAGGTGCGACATCGTGATCCACGGCCGACGGAGATGGAGCATACGGTGGCAGTTCGAACAAACCAGCGCGATATCGGTTGCCTTGGTCGTTGAACCGTGCCGCAGCTTGCTGACTGGTGTCGTGTGGTGTGCCTCGATGAATCCCCGGCCGATCTCACCGTAGAAATCCTCGAAGTCGAAGCCGCACGTTTGGCAAATGAATTTGCCATACTTCCTTAGGAATCTCCTCTTGGCTTCTTTGACGACGGCAGGATTCCTTTCCCTTGCCCTATGCGCCAGCCAGACTTCGCGGCCTTCAGGGAAAGCCGTTTCATCGTCCTCCTCTGGCAGAGCTGCCCGGCTCGCAAGAGCTCTCAATGCCGTGAATGCACCCGCATTTACGGCAGTTGGCCTTGTGATCCGATAGTTGGTGCTGGTCAAAAGGCGCGCTGGGATTGCCAATGGCTGTGGCAGCAGTATCGCATTCTTAATGTGGACTTTCCAACGCAGATTTTGTTGTTCTTGTTTGATCTCTTGGACTATCCCCTTCGCGTCGAGGCCGACCCAGGGCGTTCCGAGACTGTTCGCGGACCTCAATTCAAGAAGGTCTCTCGCCTTCGCTCTGAGTACGCCGTCATTCGTGAGTGCGCCGCCAGAGACAAACTCTGCGTCCAAATAGAATCCGATCAGGCGCCAGCGATGATCCGTATAGATCGCAAACGCGATGCAGAATTGCTCAACCGCCTTGACAGCGGAAGGTTCATAGTAGGCATAACCGTAGATGTAGTCGCCTATGGCGAGATCGCGATTGAAATTCCAATCCTCGTGGCCGAACCCGTTTTCCCTGACGTATTCGCCCTCTCCTACAGAGAGCCGGCCCGGCGATGGTTTTGTCCATCCATACGTATTGACGATAATCCGCTGGACCAAATAAACCAGAATCTGCCCCGCTGTGAAGCCTCGATTATATCTAGTTCGCGACGGTCAAGAATCTTGAAGCGTTCCACTTGGTTGTGTAACGCGCTACCCCGTCGCTGTGCATACTGACGGCCTCCGTCCTGGCTCATGGCGCGCCGGGCCACGGAGCGCTGGCCTAGATCCTAGGTCCACGCGGCGAGCCCCGCTTTTCGGCGTTTCTGTTTCGTGGAGGGTACGCCTATACTAGGAACGCAATCCAGAGGTGGCCAGCAAAAAGAAACGGGCGAAAAAGCCGTCCTGATCATACCGAGGAGTAGATAAATGGGAAAGATGCTTGTGTTGACAACGATGCTCGGCTGCGTTCTTAGCGCACAGACATGCCCAACCATGGAAGTAAGCATCGTGGCCGATAAA
>JAOAPR010000310.1 GCA_025463005.1 Bryobacterales bacterium
CATACGTCCCGGGAAAGAACAGAACGAGCGGCTTGTCCTGAATCACGGGATGAAGAGCGGTAAGGAGGCTGTGGGTCCGCAGCACAGGGTAGATGGAGCCGGCACCGGACAAGAGAAACAGGTCGTAATTTTCGGGCGGGCACTTCATCTCGAAGACCCGCGCAATTTTTTGAGGGTCGAGCGGGTTTTCCAGCGCCTTCAGGAGGAACTCGTCGCCCTTCTTTCGGGCCTGCTCGATCGCCTTTTTGAGAAGGTTCCGCTCCTCAAGATGCTCAATGATCAGGTCGAACAGGTTGACGTGCGCAACGCGTAGTCCTGGGCGGCGACGCGGCAATTGCTGAACGAGAAATGGGATCGCCTCTCGGATCTTGAGTTCGTCCTCCGGCAAATAGTCGAAGATGTAGAAGCCAATTTCATTGCCGCGGCCCTTTCCCTCCAACATCTCGGTGGAGGTCAGACGGTCGAGGATGGCGTTGAATTTATCGTGGGCGACATTCATTCGAGGGCCTCAAGACAGCGAAGTACGTAGCGTTCGCCGTGACCCTGCAAATTGTCCTTGACCTCCCGTCGTACCGTCATCTTGCGCAGCCGATACGACTTTCTGTCGGCGAGGACGTGGACCTCGGAAAGAATTCGATAGACGTGCTCACCGAGCTTTTTGGCGGTGGAGTCCTTCCAAACCGGCATCTCCGGATCGCGGCTGCGACAAATATCCAGATATTCCGCCCAGGAGGTTTTCGGCAGATCGTTGTGAAATCCGCGGAAGCGTTCCCGCACAACGATGTCGATGAAATCACCCAGGAGCGCCGAGTGCTTGATTGACGCCGCGAATATTGCCTGCATCGCTATGTCGCGATCGCCGTCGCGCGCCAAGAGCCATAGATCGTCGGTCATCGTCTCGAGGCGGGCACGGATCAGTGACGCAATTCGCTTGGCACCGGCCGGGCTGGTCTTCTGAAGTACGTTTTCTACTTCGATCGCCTTCTGCCATGCCCCTGCCGGCAGGCCCTGGAGGAGCAGCGATGCAACTTTGCGGCTTTCCGGAAGCATAAGCGTGCCGCCCCCGATATCGGCGCGATATCTGGGAAGATGTCGCGTCTCTGCGCGTACATTCGGAACCGACATAAGCACTCTACTTCTTCGCCTTCGTTTCTTGCCGCTCCAGCCACTCCCTGGCCGCGATCTCCAGACATTCAGACGCCGACTTGTCTGCGGCGATGCCGGCCTGCTTCATTTCCTTGATCAGGTCCGCGTCCATCGTGGCCAGGAAATAGCGCTTGCCGGGCGGCGGAGCTTTCCTCGGCGGTACCGCAGAATCCTTGGGATCCTTGGCCTTCGAGCTTTTCTTTCCGGCCATCCTCTACGCCCCGAACGTTTGATTTTCGCGTAAAAATGGTCCCACGCGTTGTGTTCTCCAGCAAGCGCAATTCGATCCGCCGGAGAGCTATTCCCCGACTTTTCTCAACGCATCAAAATATTTTCGGCAGGCCTATCTCGCTGATTCTACGCCAATTTCATTGGAAACGCTATGGGGTATATACCCATAGACCATACCATACCTCTCGAACCCCGTTGACTTCATGTATCCAGTATGTTCTTGTTATGTTCTGTTGTTGCGGTGATCGGGTGGTTCATGTTGGGACATCAAGTAGATCAGACTTGGGGGGACGCCCTGGTCGCGCGCCACCCTCGCCTCTTCCTCTCCGGCGACAAGCAGACCTGCATCCCGGGATTCCCGCTCGTCGGTGACGGCTGGCGCGACCTCGTCGAGCGCGCCGTCGGCCGCATCGCGGACGTGATCGCCGCTGCACCGTCTGCGTCGGTGACCCTCGTCGAGATCAAGTCGAAATACGCGACCCTTCGCATGTACTGGCAAGGGTCCGGCCTGACCAAGGCCGCCGAGAACGCGATCGCGGAAGCCATCGACAAGGCTGAAGCCCGCTCAGCCTGCACGTGCGAAACCTGCGGCGCCGCCGGCGTGCTGCATCGGGTCGGCCGCCAACTCCTGATCGCATGCGCCGAGCACGCAATGGGGGGCGCGCCGGTGCCGATCGAGCAGGGCTGGGAGAACATTCACTTTCTCCGCGGCACCCGCGACGGCAAGACCGCGATCATCGTGTGCAGGCGCTATGTCCGCGAAACCGATGAATTCGTCGACGTCGACCCCTCCGAGCTGGGGATCGAAGAATGAGGTTGATCGCGCACATCAGGTGCAGGGACTGCGGCGTGGAGGGCAGCTTCACGTTCGCGGGGCGGCGTGAGTGCCCGCGCTGCGGATCCCGGGATGTTCGGTTCGCGCTGCGGATCGAAGACTTGTCCGACGGCGACCCCGAGATCGTCGCGATTGCGAGACTGGCCGAAGGCCGTACTGGAGACTGACGTTGCGTATCTGGCATATCTCCGATTTGCACATGGAATCCACGAGGGGCTGGGATCTGCCGCCGGTCGGTGCGCGTCCGGATTACGACGTGCTCGTTGTCGCCGGCGACCTGATCACCCGCCAGGAGCGCGGCGTGCAGTGGTTGTTGGCTCGCGTCACCGACCATCACGTCGTCTACGTCGGCGGGAATCATGAAGGATACGGCACCGACATCGACCGCACGCTGGAGAAGGCCCGCCTGGCCGCAGCGGGGACTAACGTGCACGTCCTGGAGAACGATTTTGTCGAGATCGGCGGCGTGATTTTTCTCGGAGCTGTTGGCTGGACTGGTTTCAACCTGTTCGGCAATCCGGAGCGTGAGATGATCGTCGCCGGCGACGTGATGAACGACTACAAGAAGGTCCGCAGGGGCGGCGCCTACCAGTACCGGCTGCGCCCGGCGGATACGCTCAAGCGCCACCTGGAGACGCGGGCATTTTTGCAGCGCGAATTGAGCAAGCCCAGGACCGGGCCCCGCGTCGTGGTCACGCATCATGGATTTCATGCGGAAGCCGTCCGGCGCGGGCACGAGCACGACCTGATTTCGGCTGCGTACACGAGCGACGCCGCGATCGAGGGCGCCGACCTCTGGCTGTACGGCCAC